>CAZYRQ010000253.1:0-3782 GCA_964649455.1 uncultured Lentisphaerales bacterium | reverse complement strand
TCCGGGCCCCTGCACCCTCTTCACCAACCGCGAGAACGAGGCCGGCCTGCGGGAGGCGTTTAAGGGAGGCCACGGCAACCTGCGGTTTGACGACCTCGGGTTCCGCGCGGAGAACCGGCCCCGGCGCATTCTCCGAGAGCAGTTCCAACTGCCACTGCGTGTGCGGCGGGCTGGCTGCGACGTGCTCTGGTCTCCCGGCTACACAGCGTGCCTGCTGACCCGCTGTCCGCAGGTCGTCACGATCTTCGACCTGCAGTACCGTCGCTTCCCGGAAGACTTCTCGCCGTTGGCGCTGTTGGCCACCCGCGTGCTGGTGAGCGGGGCCGCCCGACATTGCAAGTCGGTTATGACGACCTCCGGTTTCTCAAAGGCGGAGATTGCCGGCGCATTTCACGTTCCGCCCGACCGCATCGCCGTGACCTATGCTGCGGCAGACGCCGCGTTCGGCGCCCGACCGCCGGACGCCGCGCCGTCGGCCGCCGCGCCCGCGCCGACGGTACCCTATCTGCTCTGCGTCTCCAACAGCTACCCGCACAAGAACCTGCCGGCCCTCGTGCGCGCCTTCGACGCCATTGCCGGGCGCATGCCCCACCGCCTGCTGCTCGTCGGCGGACCGGGACGCGGCGAGGCGGAACTGGCCGCCGCCATCCAGACAGCGCGCCATGGGCACCGCATCGAGCGGCGTGCCGGACTCGCGGACGCGGAACTGGCCGCCTGCTACCGGGGCGCGGATCTCTTCGTGCTGCCCTCGCGCTACGAGGGCTTCGGCCTGCCGGTACTCGAGGCGATGCAGGCCGGCGTGCCGGTCGTGACCACGCGCGGCGGAGCGCTGGCGGAGGTGGGCGGCGCGGCGGCCCTGTTTGCCGATCCCGACACGCCCGGCGCACTGGCGGAGGCGATGATTCAGGCCTTGTTCCGATCGCCCGCCGAGCGCGAGGCGGTCATCGCCGCCGGTCGTCGCCAGGCGGCCACGTTCACCTGGCAGCGGACGGCAGACATCGTTTACCACACACTGCTGTCAACCCTCGTGCGTTGATGCGCCGTGCGGAACGCAAAATTAACGGCGGAAATACCAACGGAAAAGAGTTGTCATTCCCGGATAGTATAGTATCTTAACGTTGTGTCCGGTTAATTCCAGCCGGTCATGCTAGGAGACCACGATGATGGCACCGATCAAGAAGAAGGTCGCGACGAAGAAGGCAGCGGTGACGAAATCCGCAGTGAAAAAGGCCGTTGTGAAGAAGGCCGTCGTGAAGAAGGCGGCGCCGAAGAAGGCGGTTGCCAAGAAGGTTGCCGCCAAGAAGCCCGTGGCCAAGAAGAAAGTCGCGCGCAAGGCATGAACTCGCGCTGGCGCGACTGACCGCCAACGTGTGCCTGTGAATCCGTGGCGGGATCTGTCGGCAACTCCCCGGCAGATCCCGCCTTTTGCTTCTCCAGCTTTCCATGTCGAACGATTTAATGCATAATGCCGATGCCGATGCCCTTTGCCGGATCGACAGGAGTGACCCATGCCCCCCAGAGACCTGAAAGCCGCCTACCGGACGATACTCGACGACCCGTTCCCGCCCGATCTGGAAATCAGCTTCGGCACCGGTGCCGATCGTCAGACGCTGCGCTATGAAAAGGTCGTCTGGAAGATCGGCGACGAAGTCCGCGGACTGCGCTACGGCGAGAATCCCGACCAGCCGGCCGCCATGTACAAGCTCGTCAACGGCAACCTGGCGCTGGCCGGCGTCGCCTCCATCCAGCCCGGGCGCTACCTGGCCTCGGATCCGGAGCTGCTCCAGTTCGGCAAGCATCCCGGCAAGATCAACCTGACCGACGCGGACAACGCCCTCAACATCCTCCGCTACCTTGCGGCTTCGCCCTGCGCGGTCATCGTCAAGCACAACAACCCCTGCGGGGTCGCCAAGGCGGACTCGCTGGCCGATGCCTACTCCCGGGCCAACCAGGCCGACCGGCTCGCGGCCTTCGGCGGCTGCATCGCGCTCAACCGCACGTGCGACATCGAAACCGCACGGCAGATCGCGGAAAACTACGCCGAGGTCGTGCTGGCACCCGAGTTCGCGCCCGGCGTGATGGAGATCTTCGCGGCGAAGAAGAACCTGCGCGTGATGCGGATCGGCAACATGGCGCGCCTCGAGCGCTTCGCGGCCGAGCGGTTCGTCGACTTCAAGTCGCTGATCGACGGTGGCCTGATCGCCCAGTGGTCCTTCCAGCCGACCGTGCGCGCGGCGGCCGATTTCCTGCCCGCGACGACCGAACACCAGGGCGTCGTGCACACGGTCGCGCGCGCGCCGACGGCGCGGGAGCTCGACGACCTGCTCTTCGGCTGGCTGGTCGAGGCCGGTGTGACGAGCAATTCCGTGCTCTACGTCAAGAACGGCGTCACGGTCGGCATCGGCACCGGCGAGCAGGACCGCGTCGGCGTGGCCGAGATCGCGCGCGACAAGGCCTACCGCAAGCGCGCCGACTGGCTCGCCTTCGAGCGCTTCGGCCAGCCCTACAATGAGCTGGCGGACGCGTCGCGCCGCGCCGCCCTGGACGAGGAGGTCGCCGCCTGCCACGGCGGGCTGGAGGGGAGCTGCATGGTCTCCGACGCCTTCTTTCCGTTCCGCGACGGCGTCGAGGTCGGCATCCGCGAGGGGGTGACGGCCATCGTCCAGCCGGGCGGCTCGCTGCGCGACTGGGACGTGATCGACTGCTGCAACGCGGCCGGGGTTGCGATGGTCTTCACCGGGCAGCGCAGTTTCAAACATTGAGCCGCGCCGCGGCACCGAGCGAGGTGACACATGTGGGACTACACGGACAAGGTTCTGGACCACTTCCGCAATCCGCGGAACGTCGGCACGATCGAGAATCCCGACGGGGTCGGCACTGTCGGGTCGCTCGCCTGCGGCGACGCGCTGACGCTGATGTTCAAGCTGGGCGCCGACCAGCGGATCGCCGAGGTCAAGTTCAAGACCTTCGGCTGCGCGAGCGCCATCGCCTCCTCCTCGGCGCTGACCGAGATGGTGGTCGGCAAGACCGTCGAGGAGGCGGCGCGCATCACCAACCAGCAGATCGCCGAGTACCTCGGCGGCCTGCCGGAGCAGAAGATGCACTGCTCCGTGATGGGGCGCGAGGCGCTTGATGCGGCGATCCACAACTACCGCACCGGCGAGACGGTCGTGCGTGACCTGAACGAGGAGAAAATCATCTGCGCCTGCTTCGGCGTCTCGGAGAACGAGGTGCTGCGCGTCGTGCGCGAAAACAGCCTGACGACCGTCGAGCAGATCACCAACTTCTGCAAGGCCGGCGGAGGCTGCGGCCAGTGCAAGCCCGAACTGCAGGCGCTGCTCGACCAGGTCGAGGCCGAGCGGCAGGCGCTCATGAGCGCGCCCAAAACTGGCCGCAAGCTGACCAATCTCCAGCGCATCCAAATGATCCAAGATGTCATCGAGCGCGAGATCCGACCGGTCCTGCGCCGCGACCAGGGCGACATCGAGCTGGTGGACATCGACGGCCCGCGCGTGGTCATCGCCTTCCGCGGCATGTGCGCCGGCTGCCAGAGCGCCGATCTGACCCGCCGCGGGCTCGTTGAAGCCAAGCTCCGCGAGCTGGTCGCGAATGACATCGTCGTCGAGGAGGAGCGCTGACATGCCGCCCCCGCTCGTTTATCTGGACAATAACGCCACGACGGCCGTCGCCCCCGAGGTCGTCGCGGACATGGAACCCTACTTCACGTCCAAGTGGGGCAACCCGTCGAGCATGCACCGCTTCGGCGGACAGGTGATGCGCGA
>CAZYRQ010000252.1:0-3783 GCA_964649455.1 uncultured Lentisphaerales bacterium | reverse complement strand
CGCGTCTGCGGCGCCTGCGCCGCGAACTACCATGTGGTGAACCTGCCGCCCCGGACCGCGGGCATCTGCGACGCCTGCGGCGGCGCGCTGATCCAGCGCGAGGACGACCGGCCCGAACGCGTTGCCAACCGGCTCGTCGTCTACCGGGAGCAGACCGCGGCCCTGGTGGACTGGTATGCGTCGCGCGACCTGCTGATCCGGATCGAAGCGGATGGCGATGCCGGCGAGACCGCCGCGCGCGTCGCCCGGGCGGTGCTGGCGTGATCGTGATCAAGAACGAGAGCCAGCTCGCGGGGATGCGGACCAGCGGGCGGCTGGCGGCCGAGGTGCTGCGGGAAGTCTGCGACGCCGTGGCGCCCGGTGTGACCACGGCCGAGCTCGATGCCGTGGCGGCGCGGGCGATCCGCGCGCGCGGCGCGGAGAGCGCCTTTTTGAACTACCGGGGTTACCCGGGAACAATCTGCGTTTCGGTGAATGACGAAGTGATCCACGGCATCCCCGGAAGTCGGGTCATCGTCCTGGGCGACGTGGTGAGCGTCGATGTCGGCGTGCGCTACAACGGCTTCTGCGGCGACAACGCCGAGACGGTGATGGTCGGGGTAACGGATCCCGGCGTCATCGCCCTCGTCGAGACGACGCGCCGGGCGCTCGGCCGGGGCATCGCGGCCGTGGCCCCGGGCCGCCGCCTGTCGGACGTGTCGCACGCGGTCGAGCGCGTGGCGCGCGCCGGCGGCTGCGGCGTGGTGGAAGAGTTTGTCGGGCACGGTATCGGAACCGAGTTGCACGAAGAGCCGCAGGTGCCCAACTTCGGGCGCGCCGGGCACGGTCCGGTGCTGCAGGCCGGCATGGTCTTCTGCATCGAGCCGATGTTCACCCGGGGCCACCGGAAGGTGCGGGTGCTGCCGGACGGCTGGACGGTCGTGACCGGCGACGGGTCGCCGGCGGCGCATAGCGAACACATGGTCGCCGTGGTGCCGGGGGGCGTCGAGGTGCTGACGCCGCGTTGACGTGGCAGGCGCGCCGCTCTTTTGGAGTGGACGGGCGCCCGTGGTTTCGGTAAACTAGTTAACTTTCGCGATTTGGAGAGAATCACCATGAAGGTGCGTAGTTCAGTGCGTCGGATATGCGAACGCTGCAAGATCGTGCGGCGGAGGGGCATTGTGCGCGTCAGCTGCACAAATCCCCGTCATAAACAACGCCAAGGTTGATTGGAGAAACTGACCATGCCGAGAATGATGGGTGTGGACATTCCTGGACGCAAGCGCGTGGACTACGCCTTGCGGTACATCCATGGAATCGGTCCGGCGCGCGCGCGCGAAATCGTGGCGGCCTGCAAGGTCGAGGCGGCCAAGCATGCCGATGACCTGACACCGGATGAGATCCGCCACCTGACGGCTTACATCCAGGAGCACTACCGTGTCGAGGGCGATCTGCGCCGCGAGGTGTCCCAGAACATCCGCCGCCTGATCAGCACCGGCAGCTACCGCGGCCAGCGGCACCGCAAGGGGCTGCCCGTGCGCGGGCAGCGCACCCGCACGAACGCCCGCACCCGCAAGGGGTCGAAGAAGACGGTCAGCGCCGTGCGCGAGAAGGCGGCCCGGTCGGCCATCAAGAGTGAATCGTAAACGTGGGGCTTGACGCATGAGCGAAGAGAAAGCGAAGATGGAAGAAGTGAAGCAGCCCGGCGGGCCCAGCGAGGCGATGTCCGTGCTGAGCGCCGGCGGGCCCGACGTGGCCGCCGCGTCCGCCGAGGCCGACGAGAAGGCCCGCAAGAAGGCGCGCGCGCGTTCGGTGCCGGCCGGGATCGCCTTCATCAAGGCCACCTTCAACAACACGATCGTCTCCATCGCGGATGCGCGGGGCGGCGTGATCGCCTGGAGTTCGGCCGGCAAGGCCGGCTTCAAGGGCTCGCGCAAGTGCACGGCCTTCGCGGCGACCATGGTGGCCCAGGATGCGGCCCGTCAGGCTTACGCCAAGGGCATGCACGAGGTCGAGGTGCGCATGCACGGCGCCGGCGCGGGACGGGAGTCGGCCGTGCGCGCCATCCAGAATGCCGGCATCCAGGTCAGCGTGATTCGCGATTGCACCTCCATTCCCCACAATGGATGCCGTCAGCGCAAGCGGAGGAGAGTCTAATGGGCAGGTACACGGGACCCAACTGCAGGATGTGCCGACGTGCCGGCACCAAGCTGTTCTTGAAGGGCGCGCGCTGCTACATGTCGAAGTGCGCGGTCGACCAGGGCCATCCGGCCCCCGGCGTGCACGGCATGCGCCGCAGCCGCAAGATTTCGGAGTATGGCCGCCAGCTCCGCGAGAAGCAGAAGCTGCGCCGCCAGTTCGGCATGCAGGAGGGACAGTTCCGCCGCTTCTACGAGCGGGCGCTGCGCGCCCGCGGCGTCACCGGCGAGAACCTGCTCCAGATGCTCGAGCTGCGCCTCGACAACGCCATCTACCGGATGGGCTTCGCGGTCTCGCGCCAGGCGGCCCGCCAGTTCGTGCTCCACAAGCACGTCACGGTCAACGGCCACACGGCCAATGTCCCCTCCCTGATCCTCAAGACGGGCGACGTCGTGGTCGTCCGCGACCGCCCGCGCAGCCGCGACCAGGCGACGCGTGCCATCGAGGTGGCTACGGGCCGCCAGATGCCGGGCTGGCTCGCGGTGGATTTTAAGGCCTTCCGCGGCGAGGTGCTCGCCGTCCCGACACGCGAGGAGATCGCGCCGGTTGTCGAGGAACAGGCCATCGTTGAACTCTATTCGCGCTAGGGCGTGGGCCCGGCCGCCATCCACCCGCGGGAGGCGCCAGCCGAAAGGATCGCAACCATGTCAGTTCGAGTCAGCCGTTTCGAGATGCCGAAGCGCGTCGCCAAGGACGAGGCGACCGCCAATCCAACCTACGCCCGCTTCGTCGCCGAGCCCTTCGAGATCGGCTACGCGCGCACCATCGGGAACTCCCTGCGCCGCGTGCTCCTCTCCTCGATCGAGGGCGTCGCGATCACGGCCATCCGGCTGAAGGGCGCCAGCCACGAGTTCTGCTCGCTGCCCGGCGTCTCGGAGGACGTGACCGACATCATCCTGGCCCTCAAGCAGGTTCTGATCAAGGCCCATGGGCGCGCGCCACAGAGTCTCGCCATCCGCCGCAAAGGACCCTGCGTGATCACCGCCGGCGACTTCGAGACGACCTCTGCCATCCAGATCGTCAACCCCGAGCTGCCGATCGCGACCGTCGGGGAGGACGGCGAGTTCGATCTCGAGGCGGACATCTGCACCGGCCGCGGCTTCCACCCCGCCGAATGGAACAAGACCAGCGACCAGGAGATCGGCGTCATCCCCATTGACAGCATCTTCTCGCCGGTGACGCGCGTCAACTTCCAGGTCGAGCACACGCGCATCGGCCACCGCACCGACTACGAGAAGCTGGTCGTCGAGGTGTGGACCGACGGGCGCATCGCCCCTGAGGATGCCCTGCGCACGGGCGCCTCGCTGCTGCGCCACCAGTTCGACGTTTTCGTCGACTACAGCGAGGAGGTCGTCGAGGTCGAGGCGGCCGAACGCCGCGAGGACCAGGATCGCGAGCGCCTGCGCGCCATCCTCGCGATGAGCGTCAACGAGATCGAGCTCAGCGTGCGCGCGGCGAACTGCCTGAACAACGCGAACATCACGACCGTCGGCGAGCTGGCCTGCAAGAGCGAGGCCGACATGCTGAAGTACCGCAACTTCGGCAAGAAATCGCTGACCGAGATCAAGGAGAAGCTGGCGGAACTTGGTGTTGGCCTGGGCATGG
>CAZYRQ010000251.1:0-3792 GCA_964649455.1 uncultured Lentisphaerales bacterium | reverse complement strand
CCCGCGCTGCTCTGCGCCAGCTTGCTCCTCATGTACGTGCGCCGACACGCCCGCGCCGCCCGCCCGGCGTCAATGAGCGGCTCGCAGCCGACGGGCGGATGACGAGCGTACCGCCGGCCTTGAGGTCGGCGACCCGCTCGCCCCAGGGTGCGACAAAGCGGAAGCGGCCGACGCGGTCGGCCCGGATCGACGCGGAAGCGGTGCCCTCGCGCCACGCGAGCGTGATGGTGAGTCCGCCGCGGGCGCGGAGTCCGGTGACGCGTCCGCCCGTCCAGTTCGCGGGACGCGCGGGGAAGAGGCGCACCAGCGTGCGGCCGTCGTCGGTGGTCTCGTGGCTCTGGAGCAGCATCTCGGCGACGGCGGCGGTGGCGGCGAAGTTGCCGTCGATCTGGAACGGCGGATGGGCGTCGAACAGGTTCCGGTAGACACCGCCACCGTGGTTGCCGCCCGGATCGGGTGTGACCAGGGTGAGCAGGTGGTGGAGGATGCGCTCGGCGCGGGCGCCTTCGAGGAAGCGGGCGCGGAGCAGGGCGCGCCAGCCCATCGCCCAGCCGGTGCTGAGGTCGCCCCGGACGTTGAGCGAGCGCCAGGCGGCACGGAAGGCCGCAGGGTTGCGCAGGCTCGTGAACTCCGCGGCGGGATAGACGCCGTAGAGATGCGAGACGTGGCGGTGGCGCGGATCCGTGTCGGGAAGGTCGCGGCCGAACTCCGCCAGCCGGCCGTCGCCCAGGATCAGCGGTGGACGCAGGCGCGGGAGCTGGGCCGCAAGCGTCGCGAGCACGGGATCCGTTGCGGTGTCGCGCCCGAGGATCGCGGCCGCCTCGAGGCAGGTGCCGAAGAGCTCGCGGATGATGGAGATGTCCATCAGGCTGCCCTCGCAGCAGGTGCAGTCCTCGCCGGTTGCGGGGTCGATGAAGCTGTGCTCCGGCGAGGTTGACGGCGACGTCACGAGCGTGCCGTCTTCACCTTCCACCAGCCACGCCGAGAGGAACGCGGCCGCGCCGCGCAGCGTGGGGAACCAGTGCTGCAGATAGGCCGTGTCGCCGGAGAAGCGGTAGTGCTCCATGATCTGGCGGCAGACCCAGCCGCCGCCGACGGGCCAGAAGGCCCACGAAGGGTTGCCGCTGGCCGGCCCGGCGAAACCCCAGATGTCGGAGTTGTGGTGCAGGCACCAGCCGGGTAACCCGTAGATCTGCGCCGCCGCCACCGCGCCCTGCCGGGCGTAGACCCTGAGCTGGGCCTCGTAGGGTTCGAGGCATTCGGCGAGATTGGCCGTCTCGACCGGCCAATAGTTCATCTCGGCGTTGATGTTGAGCGTGTAGTTGCTGCCCCAGGGCGGGTTGAGCAGGTTGTTCCAGATGCCTTGGAGATTGGTGGCGCGGGTGCCGGGGCGCGAGGAGGCGATCATGAGGTAGCGCCCGAAATTGTAGAGCAGCGCGATGAGCGTCGCCGGCGCGTGCGGCATCCCGGGAGATCGCTCAATGAGCGCGCCGGTGGGGATCTTGGCCTCGGCGGCGGGGGCATCGAGCTCCAGGCGCGAGCGGTCATAGCGCGCTCCAACATCCACGATGTGTGTTTTGCGCAGTACGTCGAAGCCCTTGGCCTCGGCCGCGTCGAGATCGGCTCGGCAGAGCGCCCGGAAGTCTATGCCCGAATCCTCGGGGTTCGTATCGCAGTCCTTGAAGTTGGAGCGGATGGCGACAAGCAGCAGCAGGTCGCGGGCGCCGTCAACCGCGAGCTGGTGGTCCACGGCGGAGATCGCGGCGCCGGGAGCAATGGCGCGCACCGCGACACGGAAGGCGATGCCCGTCCGGCCGTCGGGGGTCTCGTAGGTCGCGGTGCTGGTCTGGCGAGTCCAGGCGGGACAGACCCCGTCGAAGTGGAGCTCGCGGCCCGCGGCGGAGACCGTGCCCTTGACGGGCGAGTCGAATCCGAGGCGGTAGCTGCGCGGCTTCGCCGAGCGGATGCGTTTCACGAAGACGGCGTCCGGATAGCTGCAGAACGAGACGGCGGAGACCTTGCCGACCGCGCCGGTGAAGGAACAGGTGCCGGCCGCGCGGCGCAGGTCGAGCGCGCGGACATAGCCGCGCGCGCCGGGATCGGCGGCGACGATATGGAGATTGCCGGCCGTGACGAATGAGGCCGAGTCGCGGGTGCCGGGCACCCGCAACGCGCGGCAGATTTCCCGGAGTTGCCGCGAGGCCTGAGTGTATTTTCCTGCCCGCAGGAGCCGGCGCAGGCCCGGCAGCGCGTCCTTGAAGATGACCGGATACTCCGAATCGGGCCGTCCCGACCAGAGCGTGTCCTCGCTGAGGGCCACGACGTCGTCCGCCGTGCCGTCGAAGACCATCGCGCCGATCCGTCCGTTCCCGAGCGGGTAGGCCTCGTTCCAGTGGGCCGCCGGGGCCTTTTCAAAAAGCGTCTCCTGGCTCTTCATCCGTTCCGTCCTTTCCGCGTCGGCTGCGGCCGCCGCGCCCAGTCTGGCGCAAGGGGGAAAAGTTTACCACATTCCGTGCCAACATCAGGCAACAACTTCCGCTTCCGCTTTCCGCCGCTTTCCGCTTTCCCCCTTTCCCGCTTGCCGAATACCGTTCTCGAAAGTAAAATATAAAGTGAATTCATTACTCAACCCAGGGAGAAGATCATGCAGACTCAGAACACGGCCCATGGGATCCGGTTCACGATGGCACCGGCGCTGTTGGCGGCATTGCCGGCCCTGCTGGCAGGCGCCGTCCTGCCGGTCAACGCGCAGGAGGCCGTGGCGGCCGACGCCGCCCGCGGCAACCTGCGATACTCCATCACCGTCTCCAAGTTCGAGAACGAGGCCGGCTGGCACGGGCAGTGGGAGATCGGCAGCGGTTTCGCGACAATCATGACCGACGCCCTCCAGGGCTCGGGCAAGTTCATCGTTCTGGGCGACGCCGAAATGCGCGGCGCGGCCATGGCCGAGCAGGATCTGGCGGCCGGCGGACGCATGGCCGGCGGCAAGAAGGCGCCCGCCACGGGACAGATGACGCCCGCCCAGCTCCTGGTGCGCGGCTCGGTCACACATGTCCAGGACAGCACGTCCGGCGGCGAGGGCGGCATCAGCTTCAAGGGCGTGCGCATCGGCGGCGGCAAGGACAACGCCGAGGTGAACATCACCATGTACCTCGTCGACTCGCGCACCGGGCAGGTCAAGGCCTCGACCAAGGTGGTCGGCAAGTCGGCCAAGCGGGGTCTGAAGATCGGCTACGACGGGCCCAAGCTGGGCGGGCTGACCGGCGGCGCCGGCGGGCACAAGAACGACAATGTGGGCAAGGCCTGCGAGGACGCCGTGGCGCAGGGCGTCGACTTCCTCGTCAAGCAGCTCGAGAAGATCCCGTGGCAGGGCTCGGTGGCGCTCGTGAAGGACGACCGCGTCGCGATCAACCGCGGCACGCGCGACGGCGTGGCCGTCGGCATGACGTTCGACATCGGCAAGGCCGAGGAGGTCGTCGACGAGGACACGGGCGAGGTGATCGATTCGAGTCTGGAGACCGTCGGCACGATCGAGATCACCGAGGCCAAGGAAAAGATCGCCTACGGCAAGCCGCTCAAGGGCGGCGACAAGATGGCCAAGGGCATGTCGGCCTTTCCCGCCCGGTAGGCGGCAGGCCCGCAGAAAAGAGACCAGGATGCCGCACCCAGCCGTTCCCTTCAAGCCCGGCGACGAGATCCGGGGCTTCCGTGTCGTCGCCGTGACGCCCGTCGAGCATCTGGGGGCGGTGGCGTGCCAGTTCGAGCATGCCGCCAGCGGCGCCCGCGTGCTGC
>CAZYRQ010000250.1:0-3795 GCA_964649455.1 uncultured Lentisphaerales bacterium | reverse complement strand
GCGGTCCAGATGCCGTCCGGATAGAAGCCCTGGTCGAGGACGAGCCGCAGGTAGAGTGGCTGGTTGTTGAGGAAGATGCGGTCGCCCTCGATATGCACCTTGCGGAGCCCCGCGTAGCTACGAACCCTATCGAGTGTCTTGCCGCGCCGACTCACGATCTCGAGGCGCAGCCCGTAGAGGAAAGGCGAGGCGGGCGACCAGGCCTTCGGCTTGGCGACGGACAGCACCAGGGGCACCCCGTCTGCGGCCGCCGATTCCGCCTCCGCGACGACCTTCTGGCCGTCCAGCAGCGTCGCGCGGAAGCGGTTGCCGGCGGCCAGGCCGTGGAACGACGGCGTCAGGATGAAGCGGGAGCCGTCGAAGTCCGCGACCGTCTGGCAATCCCGGATGCCGACGGGTGAGACCGACTCCAGCCAAACCGTTTGCCAGATGCCAGTGGTGCGGGTGTAGTGGCAGCCCGCCGACTTGTAGGCACCGCACTGCTTGCCGCGAGGCTGTCCGCTCGAACCGCGCGTCTCGTCGTGGACGCGGACGATGAGATCGTGAGTTGCGCCGGCCCGCACGAAGGGCGTGAGGTCATGCGTGAAGGAGGCCGATCCGCCGAAATGGACGCCGGCCGAGACGCCATCGACGTAGATCTCGCTCTCGAAGTCGACGCCGCCGAAGTGCAGCAGGATCTTCCGGCCCTTCCAGGCGGCAGGGATGCCGATCTGGCGATGGTACCACAGGTCCTCGATGAAGTCGGTGTGGCCGACGCCCGAGAGCCGGCTCTCGGGGCAGAAGGGCACCGTGATCTCGCGGTCGAAACCCCGGCTCTGGTACAAGGTGCGGCCGGGGTCGCGTCCCGAATGGCCGAAGTCGAACGCGAAAGTCCAGGTGCCGTTGAGGTTGATCCAGTCCTCGCGCTCGAACTGCGGACGCGGGTGCTCGGGACGGGGAATCTGAAGGGGTTGGTTCATGAGGGTTCCTTGATTGTGCCGGCCTCTCTGCTACTTCAGGCCGGAACATCCCGTGGCAACGGCACGGGCTCGGCCAAGAGAGAAACATCATAGCACGAAGTCTTTCAAAGGGCAAACAGACCGCTAAGGAACTGGAGGGTCGGGCTCCGTCCCGACCGGATGCGGACGCCAAATTGAGGATTACTGCAAAAGGTTACTGCAAAACGCGAACGGAAGTTGACACCTCCCTCGCCCATACCCTAAACTCAACATGTTCTTCTGGTTCATTAGGGTTGTCTGCGGGGTTCGGCGCGGTAAAGGTGCGCTTACCATAAACTCCCCGGTTCCCCTCCACGATCTTGAAAGGCAAATGCATGAAAAGCAAAGCGATTATGGCGGCGGTGGCGCTTGCGGGCTTCAGCATGTCCGCCTTTGCGGCATGGCAACCGGGGCTGAAGACGGTCACCCTCACAGGCACGTTGTCGATGAACACGACTTCGTACGCCTCTTCAACAACCAACCTCGTGCTTTCGCCGGTACAGGCGGGTCCGTCACGTGCAACCTGGGGCCAGAACACCACGTATGTCTACTGGGGTCAGATCTACCTCGATGGTTCCACGTACAACTTCGCGGAGTCCGTCGACGACGCCTGCTGGCTCAAAATCGATGGCACTGTCGTATTAAACAACAGTACGTGGAATGTGACGGGCGTCGGCTCCCTCTCGCGTGTTGCCGGCTGGTATGATTTCGAAGTCCGGTTTCAGAACGCCAGCAGTGGCCAGGGACCGCAGAACCAGGACAGTTGGGGCACGACCAGCTACGGATTCGGCTGCAACACCAACGGATACACCGGCAAGGTCGGCGCCAACTATACATTTCCCGTCGATCCCGGTGACAGGACGCTGTTCCGCTATGACGACGGAACGGGCTTCGATGATGCCATCGAAGTCTGCGGCTATCCGTTCAACGTTCCGGTTGCCGGAGTGACCTATGGAGCAGAGAGCGGGCTCTCCGTCGGCGATAAGCGCACGAACTCCGTCCCGGCGGAGACCACGGTCTATGCGGATGGCGCCCGCGCCACATGTGCCGGCTGGAAACTCTATAAAATCAACATCGAAACAGGTGTTGCGACCTTGTGGCTGGAAGACACATCGAACGTCTGCGAATACGAGCATCCCGGGATCCAGACCAAATTGGTCTGGCAATGGGCACTGCAGGATCAGATATCGACGTATGGCGCGCCCGGTTCGACTGTCGAGTGGGCGGACCGGAAGTACTGGATCGGCGGCGGCGACGGCATCACCTGGACTGACCCAGCCAACTGGGCGCCAGCCGGAGTGCCGACGTTGACGAATTCAGTCTATATCGAATCCGGCACCGCCTACGTTCCGTCAACCGCCGTCGCGGCGCGCATCGTCGTTGCCGACAAATGCGGGCTCTATCTCGGTTCGACAGGCACGGTGACCGAGGCCATCGGCGCCTTCCCGACTGCCGCGACCAACCGTTGTCTGAACCTGACGGTAGCGGAACATGTTTCATGTGCCGGCAAAATGACTCTCGGCGGGCGGTGGCGGATCGAACGGGATGTGGTCATCACCAATCTCACGGTGGATATTGGCGGGGATCTTGTGCTTTCCGGGGCGGCCGTCTGCGCCGTCTATGCGAACACGATGACCAACGCCATCACCTGGACGAATCTCTATCATGCAGCCGCCGCAGTGAACGTCGCCGGCGACCTGAAGGTTCTGGGCACAGCGGTTCTTTATCCGACGGCGGACCGGCTCACCGGAACCCCGGTGAAATTCACCTGCCGGAACTTCACGCTCAATTCCGGAGCCACGGTCAACGCGCAGAACCGCGGCTGGGGCTGGATCACCTATACGAATGCGTCGCAGATCGATCCGCGGCGGTACACCTTTGGCGCGTTTGGAGGCACGAGCCGGTTCACGCTGGCGCCGAACTCGCTGGGCATCGCCGACTGGGGCGGCGGCGCCGGGTACGCCTGTCCCTACAAATATGCGCCGTTTGCGCCCGGGACACACTCAGCCGCATATAACCCGCCTTCGGACGGCGGCGGGCAATTCTGGCTGCGGGCTGCTGGAACCGCGACCATCGACGGCATCATCCGCGCCAACGGCTCCCACAACGCCTATTCGGCCAACTCCGGCGGCGGCATCTGGCTGGCGATGGACATGCTTGTGGCGGGCGAATCGGCGCAACTGATCTCGACCGGGGGAAACAACACGCATGGCAGCGGGAACAGCGGCAAAGGCGGCAGGATCTCGATCGCCGTCGGCCTTTCCGATGCCGAACTCGAACGGCTGGCCATGGGCGAAACACCCGCAGCAATCGGTCTGCCGTATGCGGACGAGATCAACGAGATCGCCTTCACGGTCCAAGGCGGGCTGAATGGCTACAAGGACGTGAACGGCAACAATACCTATGCCGCCTCCGGCACCGCGACGGCGGTGTTCGGGGCGAACGCCGATCTTCCGGTGACGGTGCGCTCGGCGACGGCCAAGATGGGCGCGCCCCAGCCCGGCTATGGCACCACCTTCTTCGCCCAGCAGTCCGAGCAGACGTTCACATGCGTGGGTTACGGCTACGATCCCGCCAATCCCGCCAGCATCCGCTATTCCTGCGTGGGGTATGTGGTGTCCAACAGCACCGATGAAGTGACGCGCGGCGCGTCCGATCATTTTACCATCACCATCGGCAATCGCCCGCTATACGTCTACTGGATCTGGGGCAACCGCCAGATCAACATTCCGGCGCTCGTTCCAGCACACGCCAAGGTCAAGGTGAACGGCACCGAGTTCACGGAATCGGGTTCGCTATGGTTGTCGTCCGAAACCGT
>CAZYRQ010000249.1:0-3804 GCA_964649455.1 uncultured Lentisphaerales bacterium | reverse complement strand
GGTTGCCGATCATCAGGTCGCGCACGATCAGCGCCAGCTTCAGGCTCTCGCGCAGAAGCTGCTCGGGCGGCAGGGGGCGCTTGCCCGTGCCGAAGTCGCATTGCCAGCGCTTCTGTGCGTAGGCCACCGCCTGATCCAGCTCCTCGTGGTCATAAAATCCGGTCTCGATACGCCCGCGCAGGCCGCACATGTCGAACGACGCCGTGCCCATCCCCAGGTAGTGCAGGAAGAGGTTGCGGCGCAGGTCGGAGCCGATGATGCCCATCGAGACGCCGCCGATGCCGAGGAAGTTCTTGCCGCGCAGGAACCCGACGGCCATGGCGCAGCGCGCGAAGCGCAGCAGCCGCTCGCGGACGTAGTCGTTGAACGGTTGGGTCTCGTCCTCTAGGTCAGGGCTGTAGACCGAGAAGATCGGCCGCTGCTTCTCATCCATCGCCGCCGTGAAGGCCTTGAGCCAAACCGCGCCGGGGCGGTCGGTCTGGTTCAGTCCGTAGGCGGCCTGCTGCCACTCGCTGCCGCCGATGCCCTGGCAGGCGGACATGAGCTCGTCCCCATAGCACCAGGAACGGCTGATCCAGAGGTTCGCCGAGACCCCCTGCGAGGTGTAATACGCCTGCGCGCGGGCGCCCGACCGGGCGCCGTAGACGATCTCCGGCGCCACCACGATGCGGATCGGGCTCCCGTCCGGCAGGCGGACGTGCTCCGACAGCAGGTCGTAGGCCTTCGCCGTCAGCGCCCAGGTGCGCGCGGCGTTATCCTCGTACGCGCCCGCGCGGCCGTCGGCCACGGGCGTCAGCGCCAGCGTGAAGGGGTGGCCGACGAGGCCGGCGGCCGCCGGCTCGACACCACGCGACGCCTGGGCTAGTTTCTCGAAATCCGGACGGGTAGCCTGCATGATCGAGTCTCCGCTGCTGCAACAAACAATATGTGGATCATAGTCCCGCCCCCGAGGCAGGTCAATGAACATTGGAAACATGAACATTGGAAACAGGGACAGCCGGTGCGTCATTGACGGCCGCGCCAGCGCAGGATTATCATCGCCGTCATTTGCAATAGCGCACACGGCGCCCACACAGGCGAAGGCGTAACGGCTCCCCATCGCCCCCATGAACCTGCATCGGAGTATCAACATGAGCGATTTTTCCGGCCTGACTTCCTTCCTCGACGAACTCGTCACACGCTACGAAATACCGGGTAACGACTGCGTCGTCTTCCACCGCGACCACTGCGTCTACCGCCACCAGCGCGGCTTCTCGGACGCCGAGAACCGTGTGCCGATGACCGGCGCCGAGCGCTACAACATCTACTCCTGCTCGAAGCTCATCACCTGCGTTGCGGCGCTGCAACTCTTCGAACTCGGACGCTTCAAGCTCGACGACGAACTCGCGGACTACCTGCCCGAGTTCGCCGAAATGAGCGTCGCGGACGGCGACCAGGTGCGCCCCGCGCGGCGGCGCATCACGATCCGCCACCTCTTCACGATGACGGCGGGCTTCTCCTACGATGTCGCGACGTCCAACCTCCAGGCGGCGCGCCGCGAAATTCCCCAGATGCAGACGCGCGCAGTCATGCGCTACCTCGCCCGCGACCCGCTGCTCTTCGACCCCGGCGACCGCTGGAACTACAGCCTCTGCCATGACGCACTTGCCGCACTGGTTGAAGATCTGTCGAGACAGCCGTTCGAGGACTACGTCCGGGAGCGCATCACGGAGCCGCTCGGCATGTGTGCGACGACCTTCATGCTGCCCGCGGCGGAGATCGGCACGATCACCCCGCAATACATCTACAACGGGCAGGCCGAGACGCGGCACCGCCTCGACGGGCATATCCGGAACTACAAGCTCGGATCCGCCTTCGCCAGCGGGGGCGCAGGCTGCATTTCGACGGTCGACGACTACATCACGTTTCTCGAGGCGCTCCGCACGGGCGACTCCATCCTCCGGCGCGAGACGATCGACCTCATGTCCACCGACCAACTCACGGAGGCCCAGTTCGCCACTTCCTGGAGCGCTGGCGGCTACGGTTACGGCCTCGGCTGCCGCTGCCGGAGCGCGCGCCGCGTCGACGATGGCCCGACCGACTTCGGGTGGGGCGGCGCCGCCGGTGCCTACGCCGCCGTCGACCGCGCGCATGACTTCACCGTCTTCTACGCGCAGCACGTCCTCTCCTCGCCTGCCCAACCCCGCCGCATCCGCATCGCCGGCCTCGTGCGCGATGCCCTCAGCCGCTAGGCGCGAAGGACTCGGGTGTCCACAGGGGTTGCGAGCAGGAGGGCGCGCGGGCAGGGCATGCGGAAGCGGGAGAGAGCGAGAAACGTAAGCGTGCGAGCAAGGCTGGATAGGCCTTCCTGCCTGTCCTGATGCGGCGCCTGGAGCGTGACTGTCCGCTCCACATGCGTTTCCCCGCACATCCCCCTGTGGTCAACCGAGTACAGGCGCGAACCACTTTGCGAACCACTTTGCTGTCGCCACGTGCGCGGTTTTCTGGCATAGTGTTCCGATAAATGCGAGGCGCACGCTTTCCGCGCGCCCACGGGAGAACCACCATGCTTTACGAGATGACCGGAACCGTCAAGCTTGTCAAGGAGACGCAGACGTTCAACAGCGGCTTCACCAAGCGCGAATTCGTCCTCACCACCGAGGACGACCGCTTTCCGCAGGAGGTCGCCTTCGCCTGCATCAAGGACGGCTGCGCCCTGCTCGACGGCGTGCAGGCCGGCGAGCGGCTCCGCGTGAGCTTCAACATCCGCGGCCGCGAATACCAGGGGCGCCATTTCGTGAACCTCGAATGCTTCAAGTTCGAGCGCCTCGACGCGACTGCAGCGGGCGCGGGCGAGGTCGTTCCGGAGGACGAACCGCCCCTCGACGACAGCATGCCCTTCTGAGGGGGCCGCATGCCGGTCGGCTCGCCGCCCCCTGCCGCACCCCGGACGCTGGCCGTGCTGCTGGACGCAGCGGTTCGCTGGCTCAGCGCCCGCGGCGTCGAGGAGTCCCGGGCCGCATGCGAGCTGCTGGCGGCCCGCATCTTGAACCTGCCCCGAATGCAGTTGGCCCTCGATCGGTCGCGGCAGCTTCTTCCCTGGCAGGTCGCGGCCCTCCGCCGCGGCGTCCTGCGTCTCGGTGCCCATGAGCCCGTGCAGTACATCCTGGGGGAGTGGGACTTCCGCGGCCGGACGTTCAAGGTGGATTGCCGCGCGCTGATTCCCCGTCCCGAAACCGAGCAGCTCGTGCAGCGGGTGCTCGACCAGGCCGGCGTCTGGCAGGCGTCGGCGCCCCGCCTCGGCGACATCGGCACCGGCAGCGGCTGCATCGCGGTAAGCCTGGCCGCCGAGGCACCCCGCTGCGGGATCGTGGCCGTGGATTGCGAGTTCGCGGCGCTCGAACTGGCCCGCGAGAACGCCGCGCGCCACGACGTCGCCGCGCGGATCACTTTCATCCAGGGCGACTGCTGCGCCGGCCTGCCGCCCGCCTCGCTCGACGCGGTGGTCGCCAACCCGCCCTACATCGACAGCCGCACCTGCGGGCAGTTGCCGGCGCTGATCCGCGACTTCGAGCCGCGCCGCGCCCTCGACGGCGGCGCCGACGGACTGGAGATCCTGCGCCGGTTGATCCCCGACGCAGCCCTAGTCCTCAAGCCGCACGGCTGGTGCTTTATCGAGATCGGCCACGACCAGAGCGAGGCCGTCCGCGCGCTGCTCGAACAAGCGGGATTCGCCGACATCGTCCTCGCGCGCGACCTGGCCGGCCAGATCCGTTTCGCCCAGGCCCGCATGCCGTGAGCCAATGAGGGTGAACCAATGAGCCG
>CAZYRQ010000248.1:0-3839 GCA_964649455.1 uncultured Lentisphaerales bacterium | reverse complement strand
CCCCGCCGCCATCGGCCAACCCGAACGCGCCACGCAGGAGCGGGTCATCGCCCTTTTCCGCGATGCGCTGGGCTACCGCTACCTCGGCAACTGGCACGACCGGGCGCTCAACAGCAACATCGACGAGCCGCTGCTGACGGCCTACCTGAGCCGGAACGGCTACACCTCCCCGCAGATCAAGGGGGCGATCCGCAAGATTCACGAGGCGCTCGACAATTTCGGCCGGGGCCTCTACGAAAACAACCGCCTCTTCTACGGGCTCCTGCGCTACGGCATCAAGGTGCAGGCGGCGGCCGGCGAGCACCACGCCACCGTCGCACTCATCAACTGGAGCGAGCCGGGGAAGAACGATTTCGCGATCGCCGAGGAAGTGACGCTGAAAGGCGACCACCAGCGGCGCCCCGACATCGTGCTCTACGTCAACGGCATCGCCGTCGGCGTGCTGGAGCTGAAGAGCAGCCGCGTCTCGATCGGCGACGGCATCCGCCAGAACCTCTCCAACCAGCGGCCCGAATTCAACGCCTGGTTCTTCGGCACGGTGCAATTCGTCCTGGCCGGCAATGACTCGGAGGGGCTGCGCTACGGCACGATCGGCACGCCGGAGAAGGTTTTCATGGCGTGGAAGGAGGACGAGGCCGAGAACGCCGGGTACAAGCTGGACAAGTACCTGCGCAAGATGTGCGACAAGGCGCGCCTGATCGAGCTAATGCGCGATTTCGTGCTCTTCGACGGCGGCATCAAGAAGCTTCCCCGCGTCCATCAGTACTTCGGCGTCCAGGCGGCGCAGACCCGCGTGCGCGAACGGCGCGGCGGGATCATCTGGCATACCCAGGGGAGCGGCAAGAGCCTTGTGATGGTGCTGCTGACGCGCTGGATTCTCGAAAACAACCCGCATGCCCGTGTCGCGGTCATCACGGACCGCGACGAGCTGGACGAGCAGATCGAGCGGGTCTTCACGGAGGCCGGCGAAACCATCTACCGCACCGACAGCGGGCGGGATCTGATGCGGCAGCTCGGGCGCGTCAAGCCGCGCCTCCTCTGTTCGCTCGTGCACAAGTTCGGTCCCCGCGGCAAGCGGCAGTCGGACGAGCAGTTCGAGCGCTTCGTGCGGGAGATCGAGGACGGCTCCAGCCGCACCGTGGGCGACGTATTCGTCTTTGTCGACGAATGCCACCGCACGCAGAGCGGGCGCCTCCACCGCGTCATGAAGGCGATGATGCCCAACGCCGTCTTCATCGGCTTCACCGGCACGCCGCTCCTGAGCCGCGACCGCGCCACCACGCTGGAGACCTTCGGCAGCTACATCCACACCTACAAATTCAACGAGGCCGTGGAGGACAAGGTGGTGCTGGACCTGGTCTACGAAGCCCGCGACATCGACCAGGCGCTCGGCTCGGTGGAGAAGATCGACGCCTGGTTCGAGGCCAAGACTCGGGGGCTTAACGACTGGCAGAAGGACGAACTGCGGAAGCACTGGGGCACGCTGCAGAAAGTTCTGAGTTCCCGCTCCCGCATGGAGCGGGTGGCGAGCGACATTCTTTTCGACTTCAGCGTCAAGCCCCGCCTCTCCAGCGAACGGGGCAACGCCCTGCTGGTGGCCTCCAGCATCTACGAGGCCTGCAAGTATTACGCGCTTTTCCAGAAGACCCCCTTCAAGGGTTTGTGCGCCGTGGTCACCTCGTACAATCCCCAGATCGGCGACATCACGCTGGAGGATACCGGGTGCAACAACGAAACCGACAAGCAGTTCGTCTACCATCTGTATGACGAGCTGCTCCGGGACGTGACCCCCAAGCCGCGGATGACGAAGGCGGAGACTTACGAGCATGACGCCAAGAACCTGTTCATCAAGGATCCGGCGCGCATGAAACTGCTGATCGTCGTCGACAAGCTCCTCACCGGGTTCGACGCGCCGGCCTGCACCTACCTCTACATCGACAAAACGATGCAGGATCATGGGTTGTTCCAGGCCATCTGTCGCACGAACCGGCTCGACGGCGACGACAAGGACTACGGCTACATCGTCGACTACAAGGACCTTTTCCGCAGGGTGGAGAACGCCATCGCGGTCTACACCTCGGAGCTGGACCGCAGCGCGGGCGGATCCGATCCCGAGGTGCTGCTGGAGGATCGCCTCAAGAAGGGGCGCCGGCGGGTCGACGAGGCGCTGGAGGCGCTGGCCCTGCACTGCGAGCCGGTCGAGCCACCCAAGGGGGAGTTGGAGCATATCCATTACTTTTGCGGCAACACCGAGCTTCCAGACGATCTCAAGCGGCGGGAACCGCTGCGCGCCAATCTCTACAAAGCCACGGCGTCGCTGGTGCGCGCCTACGGCGGCATCTGCGACGAGCTGGCGCTCGCCGGGTACACGGTTGACGAGGCGGCGCGCCTCAAGCAGCAGGTCAAGCTCTACGTCGATCTGCGGGAGACGATCCGCAAGGCCAGCGGCGAGAGCCTCGATTTGAAGCCCTACGAAGCCGACATGCGCCACCTGATCGATATGTACATCGAGGCGAAGGAGGCCCGCAAGGTATCCCCGTGGGATGAGATGACGCTGCTGGAACTGATTGTGAAGTCGGGCATCGCCGACGCCATCAACAGTCTGCCGCCAGGCATCCGCGGCGATCGCGCCGCGGCGGCGGAGACGATCGAGAACAACGTGCGCAGCAAGATCATCAAGAGCCACCTCTCCGACCCGGCGTTCTACGAGAAGATGTCGGCGCTGCTGGACGAGATCATCAAGCAGCGCAGGGCGGAGGCCATCGCCTACGAAGAATACCTCAGGCAGATCGCCGCGCTGGCCCGGCAGGTGCAGGCGGGGAAGTCCGACAACACGCCGTCGGCGCTCGATTCGCCCGGCAAGCGCGCCTTGTTCAACAATCTCCTGCTAAAGGTATCGGAGGCGCGACAGGCTGGCCCAGGCGAAGAGCGTTCCGCCTATGGGGCGGCCGAATCGAAGCAGGCCCTGGATCTGGCGCTGGCGGTCGATGCCGCGGTGAAAACCGCCCGCCCGGACGACTGGCGGGGGAACACGGTTCGTGAAAACGTGGTGAAAGAGGCGTTGTACGGAATGGTCCGCGACGAGGCCGAGGTTGAGCGTCTGTTTGCCGTCATCACGGCACAACCGGAGTACTGATGGGTACACGGCTTCAGCTTGGCGATCTGGAGGTGGACGTCGTTCTGAAGGAGATCAAGAACGTCCATTTGAGCGTCCATCCGCCAACTGGCCGGGTGCGCATTGCCGCGCCGTCGCGGATGGACATGAACACGATCCGGGCGTTTGCCATCTCCAAGCTGGGCTGGATACGGAGGCATCGGCAGCAGCTCCAAACGCAGGAGCGCGAAGCGGCCCGTGATTACGTGGAACGGGAAACCCATTACGTCTGGGGTCATAGGCACCTGTTGCAGATTGAGCCAACGGCGGGACGGTCCGGAATCGAGGTGCAGCACTCGACGATTGTCATGCGAGTCGGGCCGGAGACATCCACCCGGCGGCGTCATGCGCTGATGCAGGCCTGGTACCGCAGGCTTCTCAAGGAAGCGATCGCGCCCCTGTGCGCCCGATGGGCGCCGATTGTGGGCGTTGAGCCGAAGGCGGTCGCGGTTTGGCGGATGAAGACACGCTGGGGAAGCTGCAGTTCCCGCCGGAAAACAATCCGCGTCAATCTGGAACTCGTGAAGAAACCGCCCCAGTGTCTGGAGTACATCCTGGTCCATGAGTTCGTGCATCTGCTGGAGCCAACGCACAACGAGCGTTTTATCAAGCACTTGGATCGGTTGCTACCGCATTGGCGGCAGCTTCGCGCCGAACTCAACCAAGCGCCGCTGGGACACGTGAC
>CAZYRQ010000247.1:0-3841 GCA_964649455.1 uncultured Lentisphaerales bacterium | reverse complement strand
TCGCCAGCTCGGTGTCGAGCGCCCAGAAGCAGCGGATGAAGCGCTGCGTGTGCTGCGTGACGGGCTCGGAGAAGTCGCCGCCGGGCGGGCTGACCGCGCCGACGATGCTGATCGCGCCGCGGTCGCCGGCCAGCGTGGCGACGCTGCCGGCCCGCTCGTAGAACTGCGCCAGGCGCGTCGGCAGGGTGGCGGGGAAGCCCTCTTCGGCCGGCATCTCCTCGAGACGCGCGGCCAGCTCGCGCAGGGCCTCGGCCCAGCGGCTCGTCGAGTCGGCGAAGACCGCGACGCTGCGTCCCTGGTCGCGGTAGTACTCGGCCAGGGTGATGCCGGTGTAGATCGAGACCTCGCGCGCGGCGACGGGCATGTTGGAGGTGTTGGCGATGAGGATCGTGCGGTCCATCAGCGGGCGCCCCGACTTGGGGTCGCGGATCTCGGGGAACTCGCGGAGCACCTCCGTCATCTCGTTGCCGCGCTCGCCGCAGCCGATGTAGACGATGATGTCGGCGTCGGACCACTTGGCGAGCTGGTGCTGCGTGATCGTCTTGCCCGTGCCGAAGCCGCCGGGGATGGCGGCGGTGCCGCCCTTGCCGATCGGGAAGAGCGCGTCGATGATGCGCTGGCCCGTGACCAGCGGCTCGGTGATGCGCAGCCGCTCGCGGACCGGGCGCGGCACGCGGACCGGCCACCGCTGCAGGAGCGTGACCGCGCGCTCGCCGTCGGGCGTCTCAACGACCGCCACCGGCTGCTCCAGCGTGTAGTCGCCGGCCGGCACCACGGAACGCAGGCGGCCCGCGAGGCCGGGCGGGATCAGAATGCGGTGCTCGACAAGGGGCGTCTCGGCCACGGTGCCGATCACGGCACCGCCCGCCACCTCCGCGCCGGCGGCGAGGGCCGGCACGAAAGGCCAGCGCCGGGCCAGGTCGAGCGGGGCGACCTTCTCGCCGCGGCGGATCCACGCGCCGCTCTGGGCGGCGATCCCGGGCAGCGGACGCTGGATGCCGTCGTAGATGTTGCCGATGAGCCCCGGACCGAGCAGCACCGAGAGCGGCGCGCCTGTGAGGCGCACGGTGGCGCCGGGGGCCATCAGCGTGGTGTCCTCGTAGACTTGGATCGTGGCCTGGTCGCCGTCGAGCTTCACGACCTCGCCGGTCAGGCCCTCCGCGCCGACATGCACGACCTCGTACATCTGCGCCGCAGCCATGCCGCGGGCGGTGATGATCGGGCCGCTGATGCGCGTGACGATTGGCGTGCCGTCAGGGGCGGGATTGCTCACGGATGCGTCTCCGGTTCCTTGTCGACCGCGTCGAGCCCGGTCGCGGCGGCCACCTGGCGCCGTAGGCCGGGCCAGAGGCGCGCCAGACGCGCCGGCAGACGGTTGTCCCAGATCTGGCGCCCCGCTGGATCACTCAGCACCGGCCCCGTCTCCGTGTCCGGAAGCGGCTCCTCGGCGAGGCGGAGGGACAGCGAGGGCTTTCCGGTGCGCCGACGCAGGTCGTCGAGGTAGGTCTCGCCGAGGGTCAGGCGGTCGGCCCGGCTGAGCCGCACCTCGAAGGTCTCGCCGGCCATGGCGCCGGCGGGACCGGCGATCAGCGCCAGCAGCGTCTCGCGGGCGAGGGTGTGCGATGGCGGAGTCAGTTGCGCGGCGGCGGCGGCGCGCACCGACGCGAGCAGCCGCTCGATGTGCGCGGCGCGCAGGCGGGCGCGGGCGACCGGGATCCGGGCCAGGATCAGCGCGGTCTGGCGCGCGGCGGTCTGGCGCGCCTGCTTCAGCGCCTGATCGCGGTGGTCGGTGGCCTCCTGTTCGGCCTGCGCGGCGAAGGTCTCCGCCTCCTGCCGCGCCCGGCGGAGCAGGCGCTCGGCCTGGCGGCGGGCATCGGCGATAATCTCCTGACGGAGGGTCGCCTGAGGATCCTTGACGGTCTCCGCCACGTTCAGGCCTCCTCCTGGCCGACGCGGATGCCGACGGCCTCCTGCACGAACTGCCGCAGCGTCTTGCGCCCCTGCATGGGGCCGTCGGGGCCGGGTATCTCCACGATCAGCGGTGACTCCTGCTCGATACGGATCTGGTCGACCAGCGGGCGGATCTCCGAGGCCACCACGTCGGTGAGCACCAGCAGCCCGGGCCCGTCGGCGGCGGCCAGGCGCCGCACGGCCTCCTCCGCCTCGGCGGGGGAGGCGACGGCCTCGCCCGCGACGCCGGCCAGGCGGAAGCCGCGCACGGTGTCCTCGTCGGCGATGCAGTAGAGCGTCATGGTCAGAGGATCTTCTGAACCAGCATGATGGCGATGGCGAAGCCCAGCACCGCCAGGCCCTCGGCCAGGGCGACGAAGAGGATGCTGCGCGTCAGCAGGTCGGGCTTCTCGGCGGCGGCGCCGAGCGCGGCGGAGCCGATGCGTCCGACGGCCGCGCCGGCGCCCAGGACACTGATGGCCATGGTCAGGCAGGCGGCGAGCGCCAGCGCGATCGTCTCACCTGGCGTCCGCTGCGTGACGACTGCCGCCGCGGCGCCCGGCTCGGCTGCCGCAACGGCCGTCGCGGTCACCGCCAGGCCTAGAAAAATCCATGCGCTGCGAAGGGACATCTTCATGCTCATAGGGCTCCTCGTGCCACGCGCTTCCCGGCGGCGCGTTCCGCCAGGGAACGACATTGTGCCGGGAGTGTAGCACGCCCCGCCGGCCGGGACAATGCGGAAACGGAAACGGCGGAAACGGAAACGGAAATGGAAATGGAAATCGGTTGGTCACAGTGATGTGTAAGGGAAGCGAGTGGTAAGCGGGTGAGATGCGAAGGCAGGGTACATGGAGCGTTCAAGCAGAGGCACGGGAGCGTTACCATACACTTAGTCGCCACACTTGGTCGATTACGCTTAGTCGATTACACTTAGTCCAAACACTCCTGTTGACTAAGTGTAGGCGACTAAGGGCGATGACCAGATGCGACACAGATGCGACAACCAAGGGCGACAAGGGCGACAACCAAGCCTTCTTGGCTGGCCATCAGCCCTGGCAGTCATTATAATGAACGGTGCTGTCCCTCGAACCCCCAACCCCCGCTGCCCTGTCCATGGCCCGATTGATCATCCACGGCGGCGCGCGCCTCTCCGGCGTGCATCGCTCTCCCGGCAACAAGAATGCGGCGCTGCCGATGCTTGCCGCAGCGCTGTTGACGGACGAACCCGTCACCCTGGAGAACCTGCCCCTTATCCAGGACGTCCGGACCACTCTCGAGCAGCTCTCCCGGCTGGGCGTCGAGGTTGACCTGGACGAGGCGCGCCGATCCGTGCGCCTCCATGCCCGCCAGATCCGGAAGACCCGCCTCGACAAGGCACTCTCCGCCAAGGTGCGCTCGGCGATCCTCTTTGCCGGGCCACTCCTGGCGCGCTGCGGCGCCGCCACCATCTGCCAGCCCGGCGGCGACCTGATCGGACGTCGCCGCGTCGATACCCACCTGGCCGGCCTGCGCGCGCTGGGGGCCGGTTTCACCCTGCGCGACGGCTACGTCTTCCGCAGCCGCGGATTGACCGGCGCCGACATCCTGCTGGACGAGCAGAGCGTGACCGCCACTGAGAACCTCGTCATGGCCGCCGCCCTCGCCAAGGGCCGCACGACCCTCTACAATGCCGCCTGCGAGCCCCATGTCCAGGATCTCTGCCGCCTGCTCAACGACATGGGCGCCTCGGTTCAGGGCATCGGCACCAACCGGCTGACGATCGACGGCGTCGACCGGCTGCATGGCGCGACCGCCCGCATCGGCGCCGACTACATCGACGCCGGCAGCTACCTCGCCGCCGCCCTCGTCACCGGGGGCGCCCTGACCGTCGAGGGCATCCAGCCCGCCGACT
>CAZYRQ010000246.1:0-3847 GCA_964649455.1 uncultured Lentisphaerales bacterium | reverse complement strand
GCCGCATTCTCACTGGTCATGCGATCAAGATGAGGCCAAATGAAAAGACCGTGGGTATTCAGGCAGAGGGCAGAGGGAATTGCTAATGAACGAATGGACGCGACAAAAAGGGCTATGGTGTCCCCGCATACCTACAGTGATGGAGCGTACAGGCTCGCCCGCCGCGTCTCGGCAGTCATCGTCACTGCGAGCGGCTAGGCGAGACGCCTTTGGCCTGCCTTTATGCCACACTATCTGCGTGTGGCGCGGTCTCATAGATCCCGCGCTACCTCGGCTGGCTCAGCGTTCAGGGCTGGCCGTAACGGGACGTGCCGATCCGTTCAGCGCCGGCTCGCGCGGCGGGCGGCGGCGATCCAGTCGCGGGCGGCGGTGAGATCGAGCGATTTCTGGTAGCGAAGTTGCTGATAGCCCTCGATCCAGCCCGTTAGCTCGTCCCGGCGGGCCGCCGGCAGTTCTTTGCCAATACGCGCCAGCCAACCGTCCCAGCTCTCCCACGTCTTTCGCTGCAGCGCGCCTGGAACCCGCCGCCGGGTCAGCGAGGCCGCCGTCTGCGCGAGGGCCTGGCGCACCTGCACCGCTTCATCGGCTTCACGGCACCGTCGCCGGCGCCTGACGAAATACGCCAGAATGCCAGTCAACAGCAGCAGCCCTCCCCAGAGCGAGAATAGCAGCCTCCGCACACCCTGTACGATCACCGTCCCCGCGTCCGCAACCGCCTGAAGCGGATTGGCCTCCTCGATCAGGGCCAGCAGGCGCTTCCACAGGAAACGGACGGCATCGGACAGCATCCGGAAAAATCCCACCCGTCCGCGCGAATCAGGCCGGCCGATGCCGGGAGTTGCCTCCACCAGGAACCAGGTGCCGGCAACGGCATCCCAAGCCTCGACCCAGGCGTGTCCCTGACGTTCGCGCACCACCCAGCATCTCAGCCAGGGAGCCCATTCGCTGCAGACAAAGCCGCCGACCACGCGGGTTGGGATGCCGCGTGATCGCAGCATGAGCGCGGCCGCGCTGGCGAAGTGGACGCAGTAGCCGGCCCTGGCCTTCATGAAGTGGATCAGCGGGTCGGGTTGCGCCGGATGGCGGACGGTGTCGAGGTAGGCGAACCGGTCGGCGAAATCGTGTTCGATGCACTGCGCGGCCGCGACGGGGGAGGGGGCCTCCGCCAGACCCGGGCAGCGGGTGACCCAGTTTGAGACGGACGGCGCCAACTGTGCCGGCACCTGGAGATAGGCCGGGTCACTGAGACCGCCGGGCAACGGAAAGGCGGCCTCTCCGGCTTCGGAAGACCACGCGTCGAACTCGTAGCGTGCGGAGGTTCCGCCGTCGACGTGGACCATGCCGTTGGAGTTGACCAGGGGATCCTCCTCGTCCGGACAATAGAGCGTCGCCGCCGTGCCCGGCAGGCAGATAGCGGTCAGCAGACGCGGGACGAACACGTCGACGCGCATCCGTTCCGCCGCGCGCAAGGGATCTGCGGGCAGCAGCGTGTAGCGGGTGAGGACTTCCTCGGGATCGGGGCGCGCGGCGGCGGGATCGAGGGGCCGACCGCTGTCGGGCGTCAGCCAGCGTCCCCGGAGATAGGTGGTGAAGACGCTTTCGCGGAGATAGCCGGGGGCCGCGGTGGCCCGGACGGTCAGCAGCAGGCGTGTCCGCTGGCCGAACCCCCTGGGCAGGGCCCGGAAGAGCGGCATTTCCGTGTCGCGCTGCCACAGCCGGTCACGGTACGAACGCAGTTGTATTCCCATCAATCGGTGCTGCGTAGCCTGGGCCGCCTGTTCGACTACCGGGGTCAGCCATAGCGCCGCGCCCAGCACTACGGCCATCCAGGCGCCGCGGGCGAACCACTCGCGCATTCCGAACCGTGGCGCGCCGCCAGCCCGGTGCGCCGCGTGCTGACGCGCAAGTTCCAGCAGGCCGGCCAGTCCGACCAGTCCCCAGAGGCACGACGTGCCGGGCGCCGCCGTAGCGGTTGCCGGATCACCGGCCGGCCGGGCCAGGGTCAGCATGGTCATGGGGAGCGTGCCCAGCAGGATGCGCGTGACGCCGGCCACCCCCATGCGGAAGAACAGCGCGCTCACGCCGAGCGCGGCGAAGAGCGCCGTGACCAGGCGGTGCAGCAGGTACGCGCGGAAGTAATCCTCCTTGGCCGGTATCAGCCGCTCGACATTGGCGGCCATGCAGACGACCGTCAGCAGCAGCGAGAGCCAGATTATCCCACGGGATGTGTGCGGCAGGGGGCGCGGCAGGGCGAACGCCGCGGCCGCCAGCACGGCCGTAGTCCAGAAGAGGCCGGTTCCGGCCTCGTCCGCGCAGTAGCCCCAGGCGCACCAGAGTAGCACGCCTGCGGCGCAGGCTGCCGGCAGCCGGTGCGGCCAGGGTTCGCCGGTGGTTTGGTTGGGCCTCGTCCGCATAGTTCCGCCGTCTCCGCTAGACCGCCGTGACCTCGCCGTTCAGGATGGCGCGCGCGCCGAGGCACTGCACTCCGGCCGGCAATCCGGGGACGCGCCGACCCGCGGGCGTCACCAGCAGGATCTTCACACCGACGTTCCAGGCTTCCAGTTCCTGCACCAGACGATCCCACCCGTCGTGCCAGCGCGTCAAGACCAGGCAGACACTCTCGATCGAGCGGATTTCTTCGATCAGCAGCGGCCCCAGCAGCTCCAGCGGATCGGACGCCGCAGGCTCGATCCCCGCGAGGAGGTCGAGCACGTCCTCCAGATAGCCCACCCGGCCCGCGCTGACGAACCGGTGGATTTCCGGGCCGGCAATGAGCAGTTCGAGGATGCGGTCGCTCCGCGAGAGCGCCTCGACGATGGCGGCGCACAGCGAGAGAGCCGCCTCGAAGGTGTCGCGCGTCCGCATCAGCAAGCGGAGGTTGCGGAGGCGCTGGTGCGGACGGGTCTCCACCAGGAGGGCGGTGCGCGACCGGCCGGCGGCCTGGAACTCCTTGACGACGGGCGCGCCGATGCGCGCCGACGAGCGGGGGTGGACATGCCGCAGCGCGTCGCCGTCGCGGTACTCGCGGCACCCGGCGAACTCGAAGGCCTCGCGCGTCGGTTCGGCGCTGGCCGAGAGCTCGTTCCGCCGGTGCGGGCCGAGCGGCAGGTCGAGCGCGTCGAGGCGCGTGTAGCGTGGATAGATGAACAGCCGGCGTTCGCTCCGGTCCGTGCCGCCCCAGCGCCAGAAGCCCAGCGGAAAGGCCGAATCCCAGCGCAGCCCCGGTAGCGTGTAGATGCCGCGGGCGAGCGCGCGGCCGCCGCCGGCGAGCGTCTCCGAGGCGCCCGGGGCAAGCCGCTGCAGGGGGGGGCGCCGCAGGCGGAACTGGAGGTAGTCGTTGTAGATCAGCGACTCGACCGTCAGGTCGCGGGCGGTCCGGCGCCCGGTGTTGCGCACGTGGTAGCGGATCGGGAAGACGCTGCCGCACTCCACCCGCGCGGGCATCTCGCAGGCGACCGCGAGGCGCGGCCGGGCGGCCAGTCCAGCGAGCGTGCCGGCCAGTATCAGAGCCGCGCAGGCGAAGCCTAACTGGAAGCCGGGCGTGTCGAAACCAGTCGTCATCAGGAAGACTGTCGGCATGACGCCGGCGAATATCACCAGGTAGAACCGCAGGGTGGTGTGCGAGAAGAGAAAGTAGTAGATCCAGTGCAGGGTCGGGAACCGGAGCACCATCCGCGCGCGCCGGCCGTGCTGGTAGCCGACGGGTGCCGGCCGGCGCGGGCGCCGCTGCCGGAGCCTCCCACTCATGCCGGCACGGGCTCCTGTTGCAGGGCGTCGACCACGACGGTCTCGCCGGCGAGTCCGCCATGGCGCGCCTTGAGGTCGACGATCAGCCGGTGCGCCAGAA
>CAZYRQ010000245.1:0-3877 GCA_964649455.1 uncultured Lentisphaerales bacterium | reverse complement strand
AGTTCACGCGTTCGACGACGATGCCTTCGTCGACCGCCTCGCGCAGCATGCGCTCGATGCCGTTCTTGATCGTCATCTGGGCATGTGGACAGCAGCCGCACGCGCCGCGCAGGCGGAGAAATACGTTCTTACCCTCGATCTTGACGAGTTCGAGATCCCCGCCGTCAGCCTGCAGCATGCCGCGGAGCTCTTCCAGTTTGGCTTTGATCTTCTCTTCCATGGTCTCTCCCGTTCGTGGAGCGCCAATATACCACGCCGCCCCGCCCCGTGGCCAGTTGCTTCGTCCCCTTTGCTTCGTCCCCTTGGTTGCTTCGTCCCCCGGTCATCGTCATCGCTATTTTCTGACGCCGTCTTGCCGTCTTGCTGCCGGCAGCAGGCCGCGACCGGTGCATTTTGGACAAGTCTTCTTTATAATTCGATTTCGGGTGCGGAACAGATCGTCCTTCTCCGGCACGCAACCCATGCCGCCGCAGTCATTGCACAGGCGCCAGTGAGCGGTCAAAAAGCGCAGATGATGCATTTTCCGAAATGATCAAATTTAGGATGACCGTAGCACCCTTGTTCCTTAAATTTCAGTTCCATCGGTGTCTCCTGGTTCATCCGGTGAAGTTACCGTGTGCCCGAGTGCGCGCTGGATCGCGTCCGCAAGTTCGGAGCCGATACCCGGCTGCGCGGCGAGCGCCTCGCGCGGTGCGCGTGCGAGGCGGTAGACCGAGCCGAAGGCGCGCAGCAACTTGAGCTTGCGCTGCGGGCCGATGCCGGGTATCTCGTCGAGCGCCGACTCGCGGATACGCCGGTTGCGGAGCCGGCGGTGATAGGTGATCGCGAAGCGGTGCGCCTCGTCGCGCAGGCGCGTGATCACCTTGAGCCCGTCGGAATCGCGCGGCAGGCGGATCGGCCCGCGCCCGTCGTCGACGACCAGCTCCTCGAACTGCTTGGCCAGGCCCGCCGCAGGCAACGGGTCGATCCCCAGCTCCCGCAGCGTCCCGCGCGCGGCGCGCAACTGCGTGATGCCGCCGTCGACCAGCAGCAGATCCGGTAGCGGCAGCTCCTCCTGCACGAGCCGGCTGTAGCGGCGGCGCACGGCCTCGGCGATCATGCGCGGATCGTCGGGGCCCTCGACCTCGTGGATCCGGAAATGCCGGTAGCGGCGGCGGTCGGGCACGCCGTCGACGGCGCAGACCAGGCTGGCGACCGGCAGCACGCCGGAGGTGTTGGATATGTCGAAGCACTCGATGACAGCCGGCGACCGCTCCAGGTCAAGGGCGGCCTGGATCTGACGCAGGCCGTTGGCGGCATCCGCCCGGAGCATCGCGGGCGTGGTCAGCGGGCCGCGTGCCCGTTGCCGCGCCATCTCGCGCAGCCCCATCCAGATGTCGCGCAGAGCGGCGGCCCGCTCGTAGTCGAGAGCTGCGGCGGCCGCCGCCATCTGCCCGCGGAGGTTTTCAAGGAAGGCCGGACGCTCGCCGTGCAGCACGGCGCAGGCCTCGGCCACGCGCGCGCGGTATTCCGCCTCGCCGAGGCGCCCGACGCAGGGCGCGGAGCAGGTACGGATGATATCGTCGTGGCAGTGGCGGTAGGTCTCGGCGTCGGGACGGATCGGCGTGCAGCGGCGCAGGCCGAACGTCTGCTCCAGAAAATCGATGACCGGCCGGACGAAGCGGGCGCCGGAGGCGAAGGGGCCGAAGTAGGTCGCGCCATCGTCGCGGATGATGCGGCAGGTGGTGAGCCGGGGCAGCGGCTCGCGCGGGTCGCAGCGGATCGCGAGGAAGCGCTTGTCGTCGCGCAGCAGGATGTTGTAGCGCGGCTGGTGCTGCTTGACCAGTTCGTTCTCGGTGAGCAGCGCCTGGTCCTCCGTGCGGGTCACGATCCAGTCGAGGTCGTGGACGCTGTTGACGAGGCCGCGCAGCTTGGGGTCGGCCTGGCGCAGGGTGGCGGGGCGGAAGTAGCTCTGCACGCGGCGGCGGAGCGAGAGGGCCTTGCCGATGTAGATGATGCGTCCGGTCCGGTCGCGCATGAGGTAGCAGCCCGGTTTCTCGGGCAGCGCCTTGAGCTTCTCGCGGAGCGGGTCGTTCACACCGGCAGCCCCCCGTTGCGCCACCACGCCAGAAACTCGATGTTGCCCTCGGGCCCCCGTAGCGGGGAAGGGACGACGCCGAGCCACTCGAGGCCGACCTCGCGCGTGCCGAAGGCCCGGATCGCCTCGACGACGGCCGCGTGCACGGCCGGATCGCGGACCACTCCCCGCGGCGCCTGGTCGCGGCCGGCCTCGAACTGCGGCTTGATCAGCGTGACGATCTCGCCGCCCGCCGGCAGCAGGGCCGCCAGCGGCGGCAGGATCAGCCGCAGCGAGATGAAGGAGACGTCGACCGTCGCGAAGCGGGGCGGGTAAGGGAGATCCTCCAGCCGGAGGTTCCGCGCGTTGTAGTGCTCGATGACCTGCACCCGGGGATCCGCCGCCAGGCGCGGGTGGATCTGGCCGTGCCCGACATCGAGCGCGATGACCCGCGCCGCGCCGTGCTGGAGCAGGCAGTCGGTGAAGCCGCCGGTCGAGGCGCCTACATCGAGGCAGTCGAGTCCGTCGACCGTCAGCGGGAAGGCCGCGAAGGCTCCCTCCAATTTCTCGCCGCCGCGGCCGACGAAGCGCGGCTTCTCCGCCAGCGTGATGGTGGACGACTCGGGGATCGCATGGCCGGCCTTGGTGGCCGGATGTCCGTCGACAAAAATCTCGCCGGCCAGGATGAGCCGCTGGGCGCGCTCGCGGCTCTCGGCGAGGCCCCGCGCCACGACAAGCTGGTCGAGGCGCATGCGCTTCATGACGGCTCCGCGGGACACGCCCGGCGGATCCGGTCCGCGATGATCTCCGCCGTCAGTCCGTGCCGGGCGCGGAGCGTGGCGGTCGTGCCCTGGCCGATGACCTCGTCGGGCCAGCCCAGGATGAGCACCGGGACGGCGAAGCCGGCCGCAGCCAGCGCCTCCTGCAGCGCGGAACCGAATCCGCCCGCGACTGTGCCATTCTCCAGGGTCACGAAGAGACGCGTGCCGGGTGCCTGTTCCCGCAGGCGGGCGGCATCGAGCGGCTTGATGAAGCGCGGGTCGACGATCCCCGGCTCGAACGGCGTGCCTGCCAGGATGGCGGCGACTTCGGCGGCGAGCGGCAGCATGTCGCCCAGCGCCCAGATCCAGACGGCGGCCTGCGGCCGGCCCGGCTCGCGCAGCACCTCCGCGTGCCCGTGCTCCAGGGGTGCGGGCGCGGCGGACGGCTCGGCGTCGGGTCCGGGATCGCGCGGGTAGCGGATGACGACCGGCCCCGCGTGGGCGAGGGCCGTGACCATCATGCGCGCCAGCATGGCGCTGTCGCGCGGCTGCAGGATCGTCAGGTTCGGCAGGCAGCGCAGCATGGGAATGTCGTAGAGGCCGTGATGCGTGGGGCCGTCGGCGCCGACCACGCCGGCGCGGTCCAGGCAGAAGAGCACGGGGAGCTGCTGCAGGCAGACGTCGTGGAAGACGTGGTCCACGCCGCGCTGCAGGAAGGTGGAGTAGATCGCCACGACCGGACGCAGGCCGCCGGCGGCCTGGCCCGCGGCGAAGGTCACCGCATGGCCCTCGCAGATGCCGACGTCGAAGAAACGGCCGGGATGCTCCCGGGCAAAGGCGTCGAGTCCCGTACCGCTGCGCATGGCGGCGGTGATGGCGACGATCCGCGGATCCGTGCGCGCGAGTGTGGTCAGCAGCGAGCCGAGGGCCTCGGAGTAGCCGCGGCGCGCGGGGGCGCCGTTCCCCGTGGCGGCGTCGAAGGGGGCGACGCCGTGCCACGACTCAGGTTCGCGCTCGGCGGGGGCGTAGCCGCGGCCCTTCTGCGTCGCGATGTGCAGGA
>CAZYRQ010000244.1:0-3885 GCA_964649455.1 uncultured Lentisphaerales bacterium | reverse complement strand
ACGGGGTCGCCGGCGTCCTGGATGTCGACGAAGCGGACGCCCTTGACGACGCGCCCGCGCTGCATGTCGAGGCACGGCATGATGGAGACGGCGGGGGCGGCGGGGGCGGAGTGCTTCATGGGGATCAGCTTTCGAAGTAGGTGTAGCCGCGCAGGCCCGACTCGTAGGCCGCGAGGATCACGCGGCGCTCGGCGGCCGTGATGCGCTTCTGCTTGACGGCCTCCTCGGCGAGGGCGCGGAACTGCTCCATCAGGCGGGCGGGCGTGTATTCGACGTAGGAGAGGACATCGGCGACGGAGTCGCCGCCGACCTCCTCGACGTACTCGATCTCGCCGTCCTCGTCGACGCGCACGCTGACGACGTTGGTGTCGCCGAACAGGTTGTGCAGGTCGCCGAGGGTCTCCTGGTAGGCCCCGACGAGGAAGGCCCCGAGCACGTACTGGTCGCCGCGCGAGAACGTGTGCACGGGCAGGGTCGGGTTGACGTCGTGCAGGTCGATGAAGCGGTCGATCTTGCCGTCGCAGTCGCAGGTGATGTCGGAGAGGTAGGCGAGCCGCTGCGGCTTCTCGCAGAGCCGGTGGATCGGCATGATCGGGAAGAGCTGGTCGATGGCCCAGGCGTCGGGCAGCGACTGGAAGACGCTGAAGTTGCAGTAGTAGACGTCGGCCATGATGGCCGGCAGGTTGGTCAGCTCCTCCGGGATCACCTTCAGCGAGCGCATCTCGCCGGCGATGCGGGTGAGGATGTGCCAGAAGATCTGGTCGCCGAGGGCGCGCTGGCGCAGTGTGAGCTGCCCGTGCGAGAAGGCGGCGTAGATCTCCTCGCGGTAGAAGAGGGCGTCGTTGAAGTACTCCTGCAGGTTCTTGGAGCGCAGCGTGCGGGCGACCTCCAGCAGGTTGGCCAGCGGCGCGGGCAGATCGGCGGGGAGATCCTTGGGCAGCGCGTTGCGCTCGAACGTGGCGGTGTCCAGCACGTTCATCAGGAGGACGGAGTAGTAGCCGATGAGGGCGCGGCCCGACTCGCTGATGATCAGGGGGTGGGGAACGCCCGCGGCGGTGCAGGGCTGCATGATGCCCTCGACGACGTCGGCGCAGTATTCGGCGACCTGGTAGTTGGCGCTGCTGGCGAAGTTGGTGCGCGAGCCGTCGTAGTCGATGGCCAGTCCGCCGCCGATGTCGAGGATGCCCATCCGGGCGCCCTCCTGGACGAGCCCCACGTAGACGCGGGCGGCCTCGGCGATGCCGGAGCGGATGTCGCGGATGTTGGGAATCTGCGAGCCCAGGTGGTAGTGGAGCATCTCGAGCGCGTCGAGCAGACCGGCCTCGCGGAGCTGGTCGACGACCTCGATGACCTGCTGCGGCGTCAGCCCGAAGACGCTGCGTTCGCCGCCCGACTCGGTCCACTTGCCGCCGGCGTGCGACGCCAGCTTGACCCGCACGCCGAGGCGCGGGGTGACGCCCATGCGCTGCGCGCGCCCGCGGATGAGCGCGAGCTCGTCGGGCGTTTCGATGACCAGGATCGTCTGCAGGCCCATCTTCAGAGACGAGAGGGCCAGGTCGATGAACTCGGCGTCCTTGTAGCCGTTGCAGACCAGGAAGGCCTGGGTGTCGTGCAGCGAGGCCAGCGCGATGATCAGCTCCGCCTTGCTGCCGGCCTCGAGGCCGTGGTGGTAGCGGGCGCCGAAGGTGACGACATCGTGCACCGCCTGCTGCTGCTGGTTGACCTTGATCGGGTAGACGCCGCGGTACGTGTTCTTGTAGCCGTACTCGGCGATGGTGTTCTGGAAGGTCTCGTTGAGCAGGGCGATGCGCGAGCCGAGCAGGTCGCTGAAGCGCAGCAGCAGGGGCAGCCGCATGCCGCGCTCGTCGAGACCCTGGAGGATGTCCCAGAGCTTGACCTCGACGTCGCCGCCCTTGTTGCCGAGCTTGACCGCGACGTAGCCGTCGGGGGTGATGCTGAAGTAGCCGTTGCTCCAGGCGTCGATACAGTAGAGTTCCGCGCTCCGCCGGCTGTTCCAGGTGTTGAGCGCCTCGTGCAGTCGATTCGTCATGGTGTGAGGGGTGGGGGGCCTACCAGGCGCTGACCACGGCGTTGACGATCTCGTGCGCGGCCTGCCGGGCCGCCTCCGGCAGCGCCATGCGCCGCATCGTCGTCAGATCCCCGGCCGCGATGAACGTGTCGTCGCCGACCACCGTCTGCTCGACGATGACCTTCCCCGTCCGGGCCTCGACGGCCCGGATGTGCGCTTTGACGAGGGATCGGTACTCGGATACGGTTCTGGGGCGGTTCTGGTCGTAGCGCATCGGCTCCAGAGAATAGCTGACGAGGGTGCCCGTCAGGTGGATGGCGGCGGTCTCGCTGTCCAGGAGGCGCAACTGCCCCTCGCGCTGGATCTCCTGCAGCACGGCCCGGGTGACCTCCGCCTCGAGCAGCGGCTCGCCGCATTCATTGCGGAAGGTGTCGACCGAGATCGAGCGCAGGTGCCGGGGCAGCGTGGTGCCGACCTGGTAGTTGGCACAGCCGGACAGGAGCGCGAGGGCGAGTGCGGCAACGCCGGCCGGGAACGAACGGGTGAAGACTGTGTGTTTCATGGTATGCCTGCTCCTCTTCCGTTGCCGAATCACTCCTCGTCCGCACCGTCCAGTTCGCCGAGGCGCCGACGGACGTCGTCCGCCTGCGGCGCCGACGGGAAGCGCCGGAGGAACTCCTCGTAGGCGGCGACCGCCGTCTCCGTCTTGAAACGGGGGGAGTCGTAGAACCGGGCGGCGTCGAAGTGGTGATTATAGCGCCGCGCGGTCAGATCGGCCATCTCGTCCTGCAGGCTCCCGCGGTCGGCGTGTCCGGGATAGTCGCGCAGGGTGGCCGCGAACGAGGCCAGGGCGCGGGTCTGGACCGCCTCGTCCTCCGGGTAGCGCCGCGCGAGCCGGTAGAGGGCGTGCGCCGCCTGTCCGGCGGCGGCCTCGGCTTCCGCGGTTCCGGGGTGGTTGGCGGTGATGCGCTCGAAGGTCTCGATGGCCTCGTTCCACTTCCGGTCCGCCGCCTGCAGCAGGCCGGCCAGCAGCAGCGCCTGCGGCGTTCCCTGCCATTGCGGGGCCAGCTCGGCGATCTGGAGGAACATCGGCAGGGCGATGCGCTCGCGGCCCTCGCCGCGGTAGTGGTTGGCGATGGCGAAGAGACGCTTGAGAATCGTTTCCGGGGCGGCCTGCTCGGGATAGAAGTGGAGCAGGTAGCGGAACTCGGCAAAGGCCTTCTGGAATTTGCCGCGTGCATCGGTCAGTTCCGCGAGGCGCTGCTGAGCGGGTGCGGCCTCGGGGGCGTAGGGCCAGCGGCGCACGAGGGCGTCGTAGGCCCGGGCGGCATGGCCCGGATTCTCCGCCGCCTCCATGCGCTGCGCCAGCGCCTGCTGCTCGGCGGGACGGTCGGCGCTTGGCCGGCCGAAGATCCATCCGGTGGTTTTGCGCTCGATCGCCGTGCCGGCGGCCAGCGGCTCCAGGCGCACCACGTCGTCCGGGGTCTCCCCCGGAGCCGGGCGCGACAGGGGCGTCGCGGCTCCCGCCGCCAGGCACACGGCGCAGCTCGCCGCGAGCGCCGCGAGGCGTCCGCCCATCCGCGCCGGACGGGCTTGCCCGTGCGGCTTTCGACCCTGAATACCCTTGATTCGCATGCCGGTGCCGTCTACAATGCCTTTACTGAAACCAGCGTCAACTGCTGCCGCCGCCGGATGTTGTTGCCGCGGAAGCGAGTTCGCGGCAACCGGTTGCTAACATAGCACAAGGAATGGGACGCGTAGAAGCATGAAAAAGGTTCTGATCCCCACGAAGCTCGACACCGTCGCGGCCAAGACGCTCGAGGCCAACGGCAACTACACGGTCATCCAGGATGCCA
>CAZYRQ010000243.1:0-3887 GCA_964649455.1 uncultured Lentisphaerales bacterium | reverse complement strand
AAGCCCCTGAACGACTTCCGCCTGAAGGCGGGACTCCGACGCGGGGGTTCACCGACACAGACCTCGCCGTCGGAGTACCGGCTTCAGCCGGAAGCCTGCGAGGGCCTTCAGGCCCGGGTGCACGGAACCAGGGCTTTGTGCCGCGTGACACGCCTGCCTGCAACTGCTCGTCCTGAACCCCGCCAGGGGTGAAAGGCCGCCCGCCTCACCATGCGCCTCGCTCACACCCCTGAGACTGACCCATTACCCAACCGATTACCAGACCGTTGCCACCTCCGCGTTTCTTGTGGTAGGATCGCACTGAAATGAATGGATTGGCGGCACCCCGCATTCCCGGCTGGTGCGCGGCCGTCCTGCGGCCATGCTCTCGCGACACACCACCCGGTTTCTGCTCTGTTTAGGCGGCCTGCTGATCTGGTCCTGGTTCACTTGGCCACTGCCGCGCCATTTCGGTCAGGCGATCCCCTGGACCGACCGCCTGCACGAGGGCGGATCGCGGGTGCGCGAGCTCGTGCCCGGCGACCACCTCCAGCTCTACTACCACTTCTGGCTGACGCGCGACATGCTGGCGGGCCACACGGCGGCCTTCCGTCCCCCCTACGAGTTCAACATGGGCGGGGAGCAGCACCTGCGGCGCTTCGATCCCGGTTACCTCCCCTTCTCTCTCGTCTATGCCGTGGCCGCACCCGCCGTTGGCGGCCCCGCCGCCTGGAACCTGGCAGGCCTCGCCTCCATCCTCCTCGGCCTCTTCGGCGCCTTCTATCTTGCCCTGCGCTACGCGGACTCCCGCGCCACGGCCGTCGGCATCGCCCTTCTGACCACGGCCTTTCCCTACCGCTGGATCACGCTGCTCGGCGGCAGCCCGACGGGCTACGGCATGGGACTGATCCCCTGGTTGCTGGCGGGACTCGACCGTGCCATCCGCGACCAGCGTCCCTCCGGCGGCGTCGTCGCCGGCCTCGCCCTGCTCGGCGCCTATGCCTCGGATCTGCACTGCTTCTACTTCGCCTCGCTGCTGACACCGATCTGGTGCCTTATCGCCTGGAGCGCGGACGGCTTGTTGTCTTTCTCGCGTGAACGTGTCCGCGGCGCCCTCGCGGCACTACTCCCCACCCTGCTGCTGGCGGGTTTCGCCCTGGGCCTAAGCGTGCTCGCCAGCCAGCATCTGGCCGATACCGACATGTCGAGCGGACGTTCATGGTCCGATGTCCGGCTCTTCTCGCCCATACCCAGTGGACTCTTCCGGTGGCAATCCCTCGGCCCGTCAAACCACATTTTTGCAGGGATTGCGCTGGCCTTACTAACCACAGCGGCAGTGCTCTTCTACGGGATGTCCCGCTGGCGGCAGCGCGGCAACGGCCCAGAGCCGCAGCGCCCCGCCAACGCTGCGGCGCCCGGCTGGCTGCCGCCTCTACTGATCCTCGGTCTTGCAGCCATACTGCTGTTGGCGCTGGGGACGAATGGCCCCGCCGGAGGCCTGCCACTCCGACTCGCGCGTCGTCTGCTGCCCAAGTTCACCATGATCCGGCAGACGCCCAAGCTCTTCTGCCTGGTGCCGTCCCTGCTGGCCGTCCTGCTGGCCTCCCTGCTCGCGCCTTTGGCCACGTGCCCAGCGCACGCACGACGGCGCTGGACGGCGCTCTTTGCCGGTCTGGGCCTCGCGGCGATCGTCGAGACCGGCCTCTGGTTCCGGGCGGGCCTCTGTGAGCTGCCCGCAGACATGCCAGCCTACACCGCCGTGCAGACGCATGCCGCCGCACAGGGTGTCCGCCATCCGCACGCGTTGGCGTTGCCCCTCTGGCCCGGCGATTCGCACTACTCGTCGATCTACGAATACGGCATCGTACACTCCCGCGTTCGGCTGCTCAACGGATACTCACCTGCGATTCCCGACGGCTACCGCAAACGGGTACTGAACCCGCTCGACAGCCTCAACCAAGGCGTCCTGGACGCGGCGCAGACCGCGCGCCTGCGGGAACTCGGAGTCGGCTACATCCTCTTTCACGAGCAACCCTACCCGGAGAAAGTGAGCCTGTTTCCCTCCGCCATCGCGCTGCGTCGCCTGCTGCAGCATCCCTGGCTCGAACCACTGGCCGTCGACGGCCCCATCCGAACCTTCGCGATCCGCAGCACCCCGCGCACGACCGCGGAGATTCCGGAACTCTGGGGACTGCCGCGCTACCTGCCCAGCCGCCACTGGACGCCGCGCCGTCAGCCCGCAACCGGAGACACGGCGTTCGCCTTTCCGCTGACGCTGCGTTCACCTGCCACGCCAGCCCCGGCACTCCGCTATCTCATGCGCGTCGCCGGCGGCGGCGCGCTCGTCTCAGATGATGGCGCCCGTATCGATGTCCCCGTCGATCCGGTCTGGATCGAGGCACCGCTCACCTCCCCGTCGGGCGACACGTGGCGCGTGTCTTCGGGGCTTCCGCGCCTGGAGCATGCCTTGATCATTGCCGGCGAGGCCGACGGAATATTGACGAACGGACACGGTCGCTGGGCGGCGGCCGACCTTTTCCACCGGGGCACGACCGACGCGCGCACCGGCCGCGTGCGCCTAGATCCGGTCCGCGTGGCGCAGGGCCTGGCGCTTTACGGCCCCTGCCTGCCCGCAGCACCCGGACGCTACCGCGGCACGCTGGTCGTCGAAACGGAGCGGCCCGCCGACGCAGGCGCCAAGGTCGGCGACCTGGTGGCCGTCGCCATGGGATCCCCGGAACGGAGGCTGGCGATCGGGCCGGTGTTGGCGGGCCGTCCCGGAACCTGTGAATTCGATTACGATGGCAGCCGGCCGCTGCGGCTGGAATTCCACTACCATCGCCGCCAGCCAGTGCAACTGGTCGCGCTCGATCTCGATCATCTGCCACCCGCGCCATGAACACCGCCGATTCCCCGGACACATTCATTAAGCCGCCCCAGCGGCACGAGACGCTGGTCGGCATCGACTCCGACGGATGCGTCTTTGACTCGCTCCCGGTCAAGCTGCACAACCATGTGGTGCCGCTGGTCATCCGCTGGTGGGGACTCGATCCGGTGGCCGAACGCGTGCGACATCATGCCGACCGGATCAACCTCTTCTCGGCCTCCCGCGGCGGCAACCGGTTTCCCAACCTGATCCTGCTCTTCGAGGCACTGGCCGCCGAGCCGGAGGTTCGCCACCGCCAGGTGGCGCTGCCCGATCTCGCCGCACTGCGGCGCTTCTGCGAGTCGGGGGTAGCGCTGGGCAACGCAACGCTGGCCGAGGCCATCGCACGCGATCCGGAGCCCGAACTGCGCCGCGTGCTCGCGTGGAGTCGCGCCCTGAGCCACGATATCGACACGTGCATGGATCCCGTGCCGCCCTTCGTTTGGGCGCGTCGCAGTCTGGAACGCATGGCGCAGTCGAGCGATCTGGTGGTGATCTCGCAGACGCCCGAGGCGGCCATCCGGCGCGAGTGGCGCCACCACGGCATCGACCGTCTCGTGTCCGGCATCGCCGGCCAGGAACAAGGAAGCAAGGCGCGCCAGTTGGCGCAGGCCAATGGAAACCGCTACCCGGCGGGCCGCATGCTCATGCTCGGCGATGCGCCGGGGGATTACCGGGCCGCCGTGGAGAGCGGCGCGACATTCTATCCGATCCTGCCCGGCGACGAGGAGACCTCGTGGCGGCAATTCCACGACGAGGTCTACCCGCGCTTCCTAGACGGTGCCGTCGCCGCCGAGGAAGCCGAGGCGTGGCTGCGGTCGTTCAAGGCGCGACTGGGACTCGCGTAAGCGAGAGCGGCAAATTACGGGAGCCGACTGGCGACGAAGTCCCAGTTGACGAGGTGGTCGAGGAAGACCTGCACGAAATCCTTGCGCCGGTTCTGGTAGTCGAGGTAGTAGGCGTGCTCCCACACGTCGCAGGT
>CAZYRQ010000242.1:0-3894 GCA_964649455.1 uncultured Lentisphaerales bacterium | reverse complement strand
AACGAGGCGCTCAAGCTGGCGGAGGCGAGGCTGAAAGGGCAGCATGATCTGGCACTGGCGCTGCTGGATGTGCGGTTGGAGGAGGAGTGCCTCAAACAAGTGGTTGCAGCCTGTCTGCGGTTGCCCCGCGTGACTGGATGCGGCATCCTGCGGCCGGTGCCCGGGGAACGGCTGCTGCGGATGCAGGTCTGCCGGCGGATGGATCCGGAGGCGGCCGCGAGCCATGCGGAGCTTGCGCTCGACAACCCCTGCGGTGCCATTCTGGCCCGCGGAGAGCCCTGCCTGCTCGGTGCCGTGGCGATCACGGACGCGTTTCCAGCCTTGAAACGGGAAGGGTGGAGGGCCATCGTGCTGCACCCCGTGCTTGCCGACCATCAATTGATCGCCGTGCTCTGCCTGGGTTCGCGCCGGGACGGCCCCGACGACTGGGTGGCCGTGTCTGGTCCGGTGGCCACCCTGCTGGGAAACACGCTGCGGCGCATCGCCAGCGAGCAAGCGGTGCGGGACAGCGAGGCACTTTTTCGCCGCGCTGCGGATACATCACTCGATGGCATCGCCCTGATGGGCGAGGATGGGCGCTTCGTTTTTGTGAATGCACGCTTCGCGGCCATGTGCGGATGCCCGGCTGCGGCGATGATCGGCCAGGAGTTCATCCGGTTCGTGCCGCCGGAAGCCCGAGAAAGGATTATGCGCCGCTTCGATAACCGGGTTCATGGAAAACCCGAGCCGAATAGCTATGAAGCCGGCCTGCTGCGGGCGGATGGCACGACCACGCCAATGAGGCTCAGGATAAACAAGGTCGCGTGGCTCGGACAGACGGTGTTGGTCGGCGTCTACCGGGATCTCTCCAAGTTTAAGCGACTGGAGCAGGAACTGCTGCACATCGCCGAGTGGGAGCAGATCCGGATCGGGCAGGAGCTGCACGACACCCTCGGCCAGCAACTGGCCGGCATGGCCTATCTGATCGAGGTGCTCGCCCGCAGCCTCGACCGGGAGAAATCCGCCTGTGTCGGGGAGGCGCGGGAACTCGCGGCAGCCGCCGACACGGCCCACCAGGAGCTGCGGGAGGTGGTTCAGTCGCTGCTGCCGCTGCCAGATCACGAGGGGCTGGAGGCGGGACTGCAGCGCCTGTGCGACTTCGCCAGCCTGCGCCAGGGCGTCGCCTGTCGGCGGAGCGTCGCGGAGCCGCCGTTGGGCAGGGAAATCGGCGCCGTCGCCGCCAACCATCTGCTGTGCATCGCGAAGGAATCCATCGCCAACGCCCTGCGGCATGGCAACGCCCACAACATCGAGGTCTCGCTGCGGCGCCAGAACGAGCATGGCCTGCTGAGCATCGAAGACGACGGAACCGGCTTCGATCCCGGCGCGAAACATGCCGCGGGTTCGGGGCTCCGCATCATGGGCTACCGGGCGGATGTGCTGGGCGGTCGGCTCGCAGTCCATCGGCGCGCCACGGGAGGCATGGCTGTTGTCTGCACGTTTGATCTGTCGGTGGTCAGCGGAATAGCCGGAAGCGCCCCCCCCCCCAATTTGCAGGAATGAAGTCGGCGACCGCAGTGCGGGAAATGGAGAGCATGCATGAAGACGCAGAAAAATGACGTTCAGACAAGGCCGGGGGCTGCCAGGCGGGCAGTCATGATCGTGGATGACCATCCGCTGGTCTGCAAGGGGTTGGCGGATTTGATCAACGATGAGCCCGACCTGGAAGTGGTGGCCGTTGCCGGCAACGCGGCGCAGGCCACGGCGCTCCTGCGGCAGGCCAGTCCGGATCTGATGCTGCTTGATCTTTCCCTGCCGGGTCTCGGCGGCTTGGAGTTTTTGAAGGATCTGAAAATCCAGTATCCGGAGCTGCGGGTGCTGGTGCTCTCCATGCACGAGGAGAGCGTCTACGCGGAACGGGTGCTGCGGGCCGGCGCGCGGGGCTACATCATGAAACAGGAGCCGGGCGAGAAGGTCATCGAGGCCATCCGCTGCGTGCTGTCGGGCAACATCTACGCCAGTCCGAACCAGTTGACGCGGCTGCTGCGGAAGATCGCCGCCAACGGCGAAGTCAACCATGGCGCCTGCGGGCCCGAATCGCTAGCCGACCGCGAGCTCCAGGTCTTCACCCTGATCGGGGAGGGCTGCGCCGCGCGGGAGATCGCCGCGCGGCTGAGCCTGAGCCCCAAGACAGTCCAGACCTACCGCGAGCACATCAAGGCGAAACTGGGGCTGAACAGCGCCACGGAACTCACTCGCTACGCGGTCCTCTGGTACAAGGGTGACCACTGAGCGTTGGGCGTTGCTGCAGGTAGAACGCCGAACGCTGATCCGCGAACCTTGTCGCGAATTCGTCGTAGACTTTGTCGAGGATCTTGATTACCCACAAAACCGCTTTCACGCTTGCCAGCGGGGGAGGTTCAGGCGATAATGAAGACGTTTTGCGATTCTAGACAAGTGACAACGGAGACGCCGATGGGAACAGGACGGACGTTAAACAAGAAGCCGCGCACGCGGCCGGTGAAGCAGGCGGGCGACCGCCGTCGCCGCCAGAAGACACAGCTCAAGCGCCTGGTGGCGCTGGGCGTGGATGCCGACAAGGCGGCGAAGTTGAGCGCGGGCGCGGTGCGCACGGCGCTCAAGCGCCCGGCGAAGGTCAAAGCCGCGGCGGCCAAGGCGTCCGCCATTGCCTGAACCGGCGGCGGGCTCGGTTTGGCGGCGCACATCGCGGTTCAGCCGGGATGTGCTTTTTTTTTGATGGCGGGTAAGCGATGCGGAAGCCAGTCGTATTGATGGTTCTCCTCCTGGCGGCGGTTGCCGTCCGCGGCCAGTTGCGGATCTGCGGCAGCTGCGGACGCGAGGATACCGCCGGCGGTGCGGTCTGCGCCGCCTGCCAGGCGCGCCTGCCCGAGGCGGCCCGGCCGCTGCCCATGGCGCCCGGCGCGGTGGACGGTCAGGAGTCCTCCCCGGCGTCCCGCCTGGCCGCGAGCGCCTTCGAGCAGGCGCGGCTGGATGTCGTGGCCGCCCGCGAAGAGGAGCCGCGACGCCCGGAGGTCGCGCTGGCGCTCTACGAAAATGCGCGCGCTCTGCTGGCGGTGGCCGATCCGACCAATCTGCCGCCGGCGACGGGCCAGGCGGTGCTCGATGGCCTGCAGCGTTGCCGTGGCGCGCTGGCCGTCACGGGACAGACGTGCCCGGCCTGCGGCGGGTCGGGCCGCCAGCGGATCGTCCTCCAGCAACTGGCGGGCGGAACCGGAGACGAGCCGCCCGCCACGCGGGCGACGGGCGCGGCCTGCGCGGCCTGCGGCGGGAAGGGAACCGTCGCCGGCACGCGCGATGTCGAGACGACGCGCCTGCTGATCCTCCAGGGACGGCGCGAAGCGGGCCTGCGGCTGCAGGCCGCGGGCCGCGTCGCCGCCGGATCGGCCTGGATTCCGCCGGAGTGGGCGCGGGAACTGATGCCGCGGTCGCTGGCCGCCATCCGCCGGACGGCGGCCGCCGGCTGTCCGGCATGCGCCGGCATCGGCCTGGCCCGCTGCAAGGCATGCACCGGCACGGGACAGAAGCCCTGCGCGAACCGGCAGTGCCGCGACGGCTGGGTCGAGGAAAAGTCCGCCAACACGCTGACGCCCCAGACCGCCCTGACGCGGCGCGTCAAGTGCTCCGTGTGCCAGGGCACGGCAACGGTGGACTGCCAGCCGTGCCGCGGCCAGGGGGCCGTGGCTTGTGGCGGCTGCAAGGGCACGGGGCTCGCGGCCCCGTGCCGCACCTGCGGCGGCGAGGGCGTGGTGCCGTGCCGGACCTGCCGGACACGCAGGCGCGCGGCGGACGACGGGAGCGTCTGCCCCGGCTGCCGGGGTTCCGGCTGGATGCTGTGCGGGCGCTGCCAGGGCGACGGGTGTTCGGCGCGATGAA
>CAZYRQ010000241.1:0-3950 GCA_964649455.1 uncultured Lentisphaerales bacterium | reverse complement strand
GCCCGCGGCATCTGCGAGGTCTCGCCGGAAGGCCTGCTGCTCTCGGTGACCGAGCACACGGTGATCGAGGGCACGCCGCGCGGCATCGAGAGCCGCCAGGCCGACGGCCGTGTCGTCGCGCTGCCGTCGGATGCCGTGGCCTCGATGAACATCTGGGGCTTCCCGCCGTCGCTCTTCACGCTGATGGAGGCGCAGTTCGGCGCCTGGCTGGATCAAAACCGCGACAAGCCCAAGGCGGAATGGTACATCCCGCTGGTGGTCAACACCCTGGTCCAAAACCGCCGCGCGACGGTGCGGGTGCTGCCGACCGGCAGCCGCTGGTTCGGCGTGACCTACCGCGAGGACCGCGAGCGCACGGTGGGCGAGATCGGGCGGCTGATCGCCGCCGGCGTCTACCCCGCGCGGCTCTGGAGCCGCTGATGTCCCGGATACGCGGCCTGCCATCCCGATGGAACTGACCCTGCTGCCCGGGGGGCGCTTCCGCCTCATCGAGGAGGACGCCGGCCTCCTCCCGCTGGCCGACGCCGCTGCGGCGCGCATCCGCAAGGCCTTTGCCGTTTCGACGGCCGAGGGCTTCCTCTGCCTGGCGGCCCATGGCGAGGCCCTGGCGTCCTCGCTGGCCTTCGGCCGCGCCTTCGCCCGCTGCTACCTGACCGCGCTCTGCCAGTCGCCGCGCGACGAGGACGCGCCCTTTCCGGCGGTCGCGCCGCCCGACGGAGCCGCCTGGGCCGACTGGATCGAGCGCGCGCCACCCCTCCGGGGACTGGAGTTCTTCGACGCCGCGCGGGCCAACGCCCTCTGGGAGGAGATCGATACGGAGGCCCGCCGCGCGGCGGTCGCCACGCCCGGGGGGATCGACGGCTTCCTCCACGCCATCGACCCGATCTGGCGCACCGTGGGCCGCGTCACGTTCCACCTGGCCGAGAACAAGAAGCATCCCGAGCGGCCCTTCGCCTTCATGGCCACCTATGCCAGCCGACTCTCGGAGATCGGACGAGTCCAGCATCTGCCCCTCGGACGCGCGCTGACCGAGTACGCCGGCACCCGCAACCGCGAGGCGCTGCTGCGCCTGCTGGCGCCGATCCAGCAGGCGGTCGGCGCCAGCGAGTTGGTCCGCGATCTCTTCGAGTCGGGGCGCCTCTACCAGCCAGCCGCCTGGACCACGCAGGAGGCGTACCGCCTGCTCCGCGACCTGCCGGCCATCGAAGCGGCCGGCGTGATCGTGCGCGTGCCCGACTGGTGGCACGCCCGCCGACCGCCGCGGCCGCAGGTCACGGTACAGGTCGGCGACGGCAAGCCGGCGCAGCTCGGCGCCGCCGCGCTGCTCGACTTCAGCCTGCGCGTGACGCTCGGCGACGCCGACCTTTCGCCAGACGAGATCCAGGCGCTGCTGAAGGCCGGATGCGGCCTCGTGTCGCTGCGCGGCCAGTGGGTCGAGGTCGATGCCGGGCAGCTCAGGGCCGTGCTGGACCACTGGAAGGCGGTCGAGCAGCGCGCGGCGCGCGAGGGTATCCCCTTCGCCGAGGCCATGCGGCTGCTAGCGGGCATCTCCACCGACGATCCGGGAGCAGCCGCGGACGCGGCGCATGCCGACCGGTTTCAGGCCTGGACCGGCATCCGCGCGGGCCGCTGGCTGGACGAGACGCTGGCCCGTCTGCGCCAGCCCGAGAGAGTCGGCGGCGCGCTGCCGTGCGCCGCCGAGCTGCAGGCCACCCTGCGTCCCTACCAGGAGACCGGCATCCGCTGGCTGCACTTCATGGCCAGCCTCGGCCTGGGCGCCTGCCTGGCCGACGACATGGGTCTTGGCAAGACGCTGCAGACGCTGGCGCTGCTGCTCTGGCTGCGGCACGAGGGCGCCGCGCGCGAACCCTCCCTCCTGGTCGCGCCCGCCTCCCTGCTGGCCAACTGGAAAGACGAAGCCCAACGCTTCGCCCCCTCGCTCCGGCTCCTGGTCGTCCATCCCGCGGGGGGCGAGTCGGAGCGGCTGCAGGCCTGTGCGCGCGATCCGGAAGCGGCGCTCGCGGAGGTCGATCTGGCCGTCACCTCCTATGGCATGGTTGCCCGCAACCCCTGGCTGGCGCGCGTGCCGTGGCGCCTCGTCGTGCTCGACGAGGCCCAGGCGATCAAGAATGCCGCGACGCGGCAGGCACGGGCCGTCAAGGCCCTGAAGGCCGGGACGCGCGTCGCCCTGACCGGCACGCCGGTGGAGAACCGCGCCGGCGATCTCTGGTCGCTCTTCGACTTCATCAATCCCGGTCTGCTCGGCGACGCGCGCCGCTTCGCCGCCTACCTCCGCAACCGCGGCGACCAGCCCGGGGCCTTCGCGCCCTTGCGCCGCCTGACGCGCCCCTACATCCTGCGCCGCCTCAAGACCGACCGCCGCGTGATCGACGACCTTCCCGAGAAGACCGTCATGCCGGCCTACTGCGGTCTGACCCCGGCGCAGGCGGCCCTGTATGCCGACCACGTGCGGCAACTCCGCGAAGCACTCGAGGCCGGCGACGCGGCCGAGCCGATGAAGCGCCGCGGCGTGATCCTGGCCGCCCTCATGCGGTTCAAGCAGATCTGCAACCATCCCGCGCAGGTCACGGGCGACGGCGACTTCGCCGAGGCGCGAAGCGGCAAGTTCGCCCGCCTGCGCGCGCTGGTCGAGGAAATCGCCGAGCGCCAGGACAAGCTGCTGGTCTTCACCCAGTACCGCGAGATGACCGAGCCGCTGGCCGCCTTCCTGGCGACGATCTTCCGGCAGCCGGGGCTGATCCTGCACGGCGCCACGCCGGTGGCGCGGCGCCGCGAGCTCGTCGCCGCCTTCCAGCGCGACGAAGGCCCGCCCTTCTTCGTCCTGTCGCTCAAGGCCGGCGGCACGGGGTTGAACCTCACCCAGGCCTCCCACGTGATCCACTTCGACCGCTGGTGGAATCCGGCCGTCGAAAACCAGGCCACCGACCGCGCCTTCCGGATTGGACAGCGGAAGCACGTGCTCGTGCATCCCTTCATCTGCCGCGGCACGGTGGAGGAACGGATCGATGCCATGCTGGCCGAGAAGCGGGGCCTGGCCGACGAGCTGCTGGAGGGCGGCGGCGAGGCGCTACTGACCGAGATGCGCAACGACGAGCTGCTCCGTTTCGTCGCGCTCGACCTGGCCGCCGCCGGAGAGTAAGATGACCCCTTCGATGTCCGTTTCATCCGCCCGTTATTCCAGGAGCCTGACATGAGCCGCTACGGTTATCGCCACCGCTACGACCGCTACAGCCTGTTTCCCCAGAGCAAGAGCAAGTCCGAACGCATGGCCGACGCCGCCCGGAAGCAGCAGGCGCTGGCGAAGAAGGGGCAGTCGCTCGCGCCCGTCGTCCTGCAGGGCTTTGCCATCGCCTCGACCTTCTGGGGCAAGGCCTGGTGCAAGAATATCGAATCCTATCACGACTACGCCAACCGGCTGCCGCGCGGCCGCGCCTATGTCCGCAGCAACAGCGTCATCGACCTGCAGATCGAGCGCGGCGTGATCCGGGCGCAGGTGATGGGCAGCTCGCTCTATCGCGTGGCCATCGACATCCGGCCAGCCGCGACGTCGCGCTGGCAGGCCATCTGCAAGGCCTGCACCGGAAGGATCGGCTCGATGATCGAGCTGCTGCAGGGCCGCCTCTCCACCGACGTCATGTCGGTCATGACCAGCCAGGAGACGGGCCTCTTCCCGCAACCGGCGGAGATCGGCTTCACCTGCTCGTGCCCCGATATCGCCGGCATGTGCAAGCATGTCGCCGCCGTGATGTACGGCATCGGCAACCGCCTCGACACGCAGCCCGAACTACTCTTTCTCCTGCGCGGCGTCGACTCGGCCGACCTGATCGCCACCATCGGCGCGGCGCCTGCCGCCGGGACGCTCCCCGTCGCCGGGGCGCTGGTCGCGGAGGAGCTTTCCGACGTCTTCGGTGTCGAGATCGACACCGCCG
>CAZYRQ010000240.1:0-3974 GCA_964649455.1 uncultured Lentisphaerales bacterium | reverse complement strand
ACGGTGTGGCAGATGCCGAGGTCCTTGAGGCGGCGGATGATGAAGGGCTCGAAGAGCGTGAGGGCCATCTTCTTCGGCAGGCCGCACTGGTGGAGCCGCAGCTGGGGGCCCACGACGATCACGGAGCGGCCGGAGTAGTCGACGCGCTTGCCGAGCAGGTTCTGGCGGAAGCGCCCGTTCTTGCCCTTGAGCATGTCGCTGAGCGACTTGAGGGGGCGGTTGCCGGAGCCCGACACGGCGCGCCCGTGGCGCCCGTTGTCGAAGACGGCGTCGACGGCCTCCTGCAGCATGCGCTTCTCGTTGCGGATGATCACGTCCGGGGTCTTCAGCAGCAGCAGGTTCTTCAGGCGGTTGTTGCGGTTGATGACGCGGCGGTAGAGGTCGTTGAGGTCGGAGGTCGCGAAGCGGCCGCCCTCGAGGGGCACGAGCGGGCGCAGCTCCGGCGGAATGACGGGCAGCACGTCGAGGATCATCCACTCCGGCTTGGCGCCGCTCGAGCGGAAGCCCTCGCAGATCTTCATGCGCTTGGTGATGCGCTTGCGGGTCTGCTTGCTCTTGGTGTTCTCGATCTGCTCCTCGAGGTCGGCCATCAGCTGGTCGAGGTCGAGCTGCGAGAGGCACTTGCGGATGGCCTCGGCGCCCATCATCGCCTGGAAGTTCTCGCCGTACTTCTCGACGGCCTCGGCATACTCGGCCTCGGGGAGGAGCTGGAGGTAGTTCAGCGGCGTGTCGCCCGGCTCGACCACCAGGCGGTCCTCGTAGTAGAGCACGCGCTCGAGCTGGGAGGCGGTCAGGTCGAGCATCAGGCCGATGCGGCTCGGCATGCACTTGAAGAACCAGATGTGGGAGACCGGCACGGCCAGCTCGATGTGGCCCATGCGCTCGCGCCGCACGCGCGAGACGGTGACCTCGACGCCGCAGCGGTCGCAGACCACGCCCTTGTGCTTGATGCGCTTGTACTTGCCGCAGGCGCACTCCCAGTCGCGCGTCGGGCCGAAGATGCGCTCGCAGAAGAGCCCGTCGCGCTCCGGCCGGTAGGTCCGGTAGTTGATCGTCTCGGGGTTGCGCACCTCGCCGTGGCTCCACGAGCGGATGGTGTCAGGCGAGGTCAGCGAGATGCTGACGGCGTCGTACTGATCCGACTCGAGGCCGCCGAGCACTTCCTTGGCTGCGTATGGGTTCACTGTTCGTCTCCCGCTGGAATCCTAGATGACCGGCGCGGGACGGCTGTCGCCGCCCAGCAGTTTCATGTCGAGGCAGAGGCCGCGCAGCTCGTTCATCAGCACGCAGAACGATTCCGGCATGCCGGCCTCGAGCGTGTTGTTGCCCTTGACGATCGACTCGTAGATGCGCGTGCGGCCGGCGACGTCGTCGCTCTTGACCGTCAGGAGCTCCTGGAGCGCGTAGGCCGCGCCGTAGGCCTCGAGCGCCCAGACCTCCATCTCGCCCATGCGCTGGCCGCCGTACTGGGCCTTGCCGCCCAGCGGCTGCTGCGTGACGAGCGAGTAGGGCCCGGTCGCGCGCGCGTGGATCTTGTCGGTGACGAGGTGGTGGAGCTTCAGCATGTAGATCTGGCCCACGACCACGCGCTGGTCGAACGGCTCGCCGGTGCGGCCGTCGAAGACCACGGACTTGCCGTCCTCGCAGAGGTAGGCCGTCTCGCCGGGCGTCTGCTCCTGGGCCTGGCGCGCCCGGCGCAGCAGCGCGTCGATCTCCGGCTCGGAGATGCCGTCGAACACGGGCGTCGTCGCGTGGAACCCGAGCGTCTTGCAGGCGGCGCCGAGGTAGGTCTCGAAGAGCTGGCCCAGGTTCATGCGCGAGGGCACGCCGAGGGGGTTGAGGACGATGTCGACCGGGGTGCCGTCGGGCAGGAAGGGCATGTCGCAGACCGGCACGATCTGGGCGACGACGCCCTTGTTGCCGTGGCGCCCGGCGAGCTTGTCGCCCACCGAGAGGTTCTTCTTGCTGGCGATGTAGACGCGGACCTGCTTGACGACCCCGTTCTCCTCGGCGTTGCCGAAGGCCTCGATGCCGAAGGTGTCGGCCTGCGCGTCGAGGGCCTCGAACTTCGGGCGGTACTCGCCGATGATCTCCTCGATCTTCTGCTGGACGGGGCTCTGCTCGATCTGGATGTGGCTGTGGGCGCGCGCGAGGCGCGCGAGCAGCGTCTTCGTGATCTTGCGGTTGGCCGGGATGATCGTCTCGCCGGTCTCGACGTCGATGACGTCGAGGGGGATCTTCTCGCCCAGGAGGATGTTGCTCAGGGCCGTCGTCAGCTGCTCCTCGAGCGCCGCCCGCTGCTTCTTGCGCTCGGCCTCGACGTCGCGCACGTCGAGCGCCTCGGCGTGCGGCTTGATCTCGCCGGCATTCTCGTCGGGCTCGTCGATGTCAAGCGTGTGTGGCGCGTCGTCCTCGACGCCCTCGATCGGCTCGTCGCCCGGCAGGCGCGTCGGGATCGGCGCGGGGCCGCCGCGGCGGGCATCCTGCTGCGCCGTGACCTTCACGTCCATCACGATGCCATAGACGCCGCTGGGAACCGTGAGCGAGGTGTCGCGCACGTCGGCCGCCTTCTCGCCGAAGATGGCCCGCAGCAGGCGCTCCTCCGGCGCGAGCTCGGTCTCGCTCTTCGGCGTGATCTTGCCGACGAGGATGTCGCCGGGGCGGACTTCCGCACCGATGCGGATGACGCCGTCGGGCCCCAGGTTGCGCAGGGCGTCCTCGCCGACGTTGGGAATGTCGCGCGTGATCTCCTCGGGGCCGAGCTTGGTGTCGCGGGCGCCGACCTCGAACTCCTGGATGTGGATCGAGGTGAACACGTCGTCGCGGACGACGCGCTCGCTGATCAGGATGGCGTCCTCGAAGTTGTAGCCGCTCCAGGGCATGAAGGCGACCTGTAGGTTCTTGCCGAGGGCCAGTTCGCCGTCGCGGGTGGCCGGGCCGTCGGCGAGGACGTCGCCCGCGCTGACCGCCTGGCCGGTCTTGACGACCGGTTTCTGGTTGAAGCAGGTGCCGGCATTCGTGCGGCGGAACTTCTGCAGGGGATAGCTCTGCACGCCGCGCCCGCCGCGGCGGTTGCGGCCGGTGCCGAGCTTGCCGTTCTCGCTGACGATGACATCCGTGGCCGAGACGTAGGCCACGATGCCGCCGGCCGTCGCGCGGACCGTCACGCAGGAGTCGGACGCCGCGCGCGCCTCGAGCCCGGTCGCCACGAAGGGGCGGTCGGGGCGCAGCAGGGGCACGGCCTGCCGCATCATGTTGGCGCCCATCAGGGCGCGGTTGGCGTCGTCGTGCTCGAGGAAGGGAATCAGGCCGGCGGCGATCGAGATCACCTGCATGGGCGAGACGTCCATGTACTGGATCTTCGCGGGCGGCACGACGATGAACTCCGTCTGGTAGCGGGCGTGGACGAGCGCCGTGGCGAGGCTGCCGTCGCTCTTCAGGGGCGAGTTGGCCTGCGCGATGACGTAGGGCTCCTCGGCGTCGGCCGTCATATAGACGACTTCGCCGGTCGCCTTGCCGTCGACGACCTTGCGGTAGGGGCTTTCGATGAAGCCGAAGGCGTTGATCTGCGCGTAGAGGCCGAGCGAGGAGATCAGACCGATGTTCGGGCCTTCCGGCGTCTCGATGGGGCAGATGCGCCCGTAGTGCGAGCTGTGCACGTCGCGCACCTCGAAGCCGGCGCGCTCGCGGCTGAGGCCGCCCGGCCCGAGCGCCGAGAGACGGCGCTTGTGGGCCAGCCCGCTGAGCGGGTTGGTCTGATCCATGAATTGGCTGAGCTGGCTGCGCCCGAAGAAGTCCTGCACCACGGCGGCGAGGGACTTGCTGTTGACGAGGCGCGCGGGCGAGAGCACGCCGTTGGCGCCGGCGTCGAAGGTGCCCATGCGCTCGCGGATCAGGCGCTCCGTGCGGCCGAGGCCGATGCGGCACTGGTTCTCCAGCAGCTCGCCGGCGGTGCGGATGCGGCGGTTGCCGAG
>CAZYRQ010000239.1:0-4003 GCA_964649455.1 uncultured Lentisphaerales bacterium | reverse complement strand
CCGCCGCGCAGCAGCTCGCGGACATAGGCCGCCGTGGCGTCGCCCTCGAGGTCGGTGCTGAGGGCCAGGATCACTTCCGCGATCTCCTCGCGCGCCACGCGCTCGACCAGGGCCTGGAGGCGCAGGTCGCCGGGCCCCGTGGCGCGGGCGGCGGAGACCTTGCCGTGCAGCGCGTGGTAGCGGCCCGCGAAGACCCCGGCGCGCTCGATGGCCAGGATGTCGCCCGGCTCCTCCACGACGCAGAGCAGCGAGGCCTCGCGCCGGAGGTCGGTGCAGAGCGGGCAGGGATTGGCCTCGCGCACGGTGAACCCGCCGCAGACCCCGCAGCAGCAGACCGTCTCCCGGGCGCGCGCCAGCGCGGCCTGCAGCTCCTGCATGAGCCCCTCCGGCCGGCGCACGAGCGCCAGCGCGGCCCGCTCGGCCGAGCGGCGGCCGAGGCCGGGCAGGCGCGCCAGCACGCGGATCAGGCTGTCGAGCGGGGTCTCCATGCGGCCCGCTTCAGCCGCCCAGCATGGAGGCCAGGTCGGAGCCCTTCATGAGCTTGGCCATCTGTTCCTGCGTCTTCTGCTTGACCGACTTGATGGCGCCGTTGACCACGTTCGTCAGCATGGTCTCGAAGCGGTCCGGCTTGCCGGCGACGACTTCCTTCAGGGCCTCGGGCGTCACCTTGATCGACGTCACCGTGAAGTCGCCGCGCACGACGACGGTGATGCCGCCGTTGGCGTGCTCGCAGGTGATCTTCTCGATCTCCGCCTGCATGCGCTTGGCTTCCTTGCGCATCTGCATCGCCTGCTTGACTTGGTCGAACATGTTGGCCATGGGTTCTGCTCCTCGCCGTTGGATTGGTTGGGGGTTGGTGGATGAAAGGGGATGCAGGAAGGGCGACTCAGGACTCCCGGGGCTCCTCGACCTTGACGATCTGTCCGTTGAAGAGGTCGAGCGCGGCCTTGACGCCTTTGTCCTCGGCCGGGTCGCGCCGCAGACGTGTCGGCGCGGCGGCGGGTGGCGGCACCGGCGGCACGGCGGCGGCGACGGGCGCGGGTTGCCGGGCGGCGGGGGCGGCGGGGGCGTGGGCGGCAACGGGCGGCACACAAGGAGCGGGAGCGGGCGGGGCCGGTGGAGCCGCGTGTGCCACCGCGGGTGCCGCAGGTGCCGCAGGCGCGCGGGCGGCAACCGGCGGCGGAGCCGCCTCCCGTACCGTCGGCGGGGCGGAACCGGCCGGCGGCGGTTCGGACGCGGGCCGGAGCGGCGCGTCGGGGACGGCGGGTGCGGGTTCGGCCGCACGCTCCTCGCCGACGCCCTGCAGCCCGCTCAGTTGCCGGATAAGCTGATCGATGGTGGCGGCCGTGGCCGCGCGGCAGCAGCGCACCAGCACCGTCTCCAGCAGCGTGCGCCGGGAGAGGGCCTGCCGGATGCGTCCCTCGAGCTCGGCCAGATGCTCCGCCACGCGCAGGACGCGCGCCGCGTCGGCCAGGCCGGCCTGCTGCTCCAGCGCCGCCAGCTGCCCGGGGGTCACGTCGAGCGCCGTCGTGTCGCCGCCGAGCTGCTGGTAGACGAGGAGGTTGCGGAAGTGTTCGAGCAGTTCGAGCACGAGCCGCCGCAGATCCTTGCCGCCGCGGTCCAGTTCGTCGATGATCCGCAGCCCGCCGGCCATGTCGCCCGTCAGGATGGCGGCGGCCAGCTTCTCGAGCTGCCCGCGGGAGACGAGGCCGAAGATGGCCAGCACGTCCGCCTCCGTCACCGGCGAGCCCTTGAAGGAGATGATCTGGTCCAGCGCGGAGAGCGCGTCGCGCATGCCGCCCTCGGCACCGCGCGCGATGGCCAGCAGGGCGTCCGTGTCGGCCTCGACCTGCTCGCTGGCCGCGATGCGGCGCAGGGCATCGACGATCAGCCCCGTCGGGATGCGGCGCAGGTCGAAGCGCTGGCAGCGCGAGATGATCGTGGCGGGCAGCTTGTCGACCTCCGTCGTCGCCAGGATGAACTTCACATGGGCCGGCGGCTCCTCGAGCGTCTTCAGCAGGGCGTTGAAGGCGCCCGCCGAGAGCATGTGGACCTCGTCGATGATGAAGATCTTGAAGCGCGCCTGCGCCGGGACGAACTGCACGGCCTCGCGCAGGTCGCGGATGTTGTCGACGCCGTTGTTCGAGGCGCCGTCGATCTCGATGACGTCGAGGGCGTTGCCGCCCATGATTTCGCGGCAAAGGCTGCACGCGTCGCACGGCTGCGCCGTCGGCCCCTTCTCACAGTCGAGCGCCTTGGCGAAGAGACGCGAGAGCGTGGTCTTGCCGATGCCGCGCGGTCCGACGAAGAGATAGGCGTGGGCGACGCGGCCGCTCTCGATCGCGTGCGTCAGCGTGCGGGTGACATGCTCCTGGCCGATGACATCGGCGAACTGCCGGGGCCGCCACTTGCGTGCTAGCACTTCATAGGCCATGAGCCGTCCCACCCCTTAGCGCGCCGCGTCCACCGGCGGCGGCTCGGCCGCCGCCCCGCTCGCCGGGCCGACGCCGAAGCGCGTCGATGGCGCCCAGGCGCTGGTAGGCGATGAGCATCAAGCCCCACATCAGCACCGCCTGAATCACGATCAGGGCGATCTGGCCGATCAAGGGAATGAGCCACAGCACGCCAATCGCCACCAGTCCGATCAACATGAGAATCAACGACGGCGCGAAAAACTCGAAGCCCTTGAAGACATCGCCGACCTGCACCGTGGCCGGATCGTTCTGCTGGAGGCGGCGGATCATCAGGAAGAAGCCGACGGTCAGGGGGCCAGCCAGGATGCCGCAGGTGATGCCGGAAAGCAAAACGACCAGCACCCCCGTTCCGATCAGCAGACCCATGTTTCGCTGGAAAAGGGCCCAGCCACGGCTCATCTCGTTGCCGATGTCGATCTTGTTCAGTGCCATGGTGATCCATCCGTTCCGGTTGAGGGTGACAAGTAAACAAGGGGTTCCAATACCGACGTATTGTAGACTTTCTCCGCATCGGTTTCCATTCCATTCTCAAGTCTCAATTTGGACTCCTCCTCCGGTCGGGACGGCGCCCGACCCTCCAGTTCCTTTAAAGAACCTTTGTTTTCAATGATGGAGGGACGACCTCCGTGTCGTCCGGCATCTGAAAAGAGGCCAAATTGAGAATTAGTGAAGAACAGTCACCAAGTGGGGCAGAATCCGCCTCATGCCTGCGCCAGAGCCAGGAGGCGCCCGAGGAGGGCGAGGCAGGCGGTGTCGGTGCGCAGGGTGCGGGGGCCGAGCGAGAAACGCTGGAAGCCGTGCGTCTCAAGCTGCCCGCACTCGTACGCAGTCCAGCCGCCCTCGGGGCCGACGGCCAGCAGCGGACGCGCGGGCCCCGCCAACCACGGCGGCGGCAGGGAAACGTCCGTTGCCGGCCCGGGATGCGCCAGCAGCTTGAGACAGCCGACATAGCCGCGATCCAGCTCGTCCTCGACGAAGGGCTTGAAGCCGCGCCGAATCCAGACCTCGGGCAGACGCGTCGTGCCGGCCTGCTCCAGCCCCTCGATCAGCAGCGTCGTGTAGACTGCGGGATCGAGCCAGTGCGTGTCGAAGTAGCAGCGCTCGACGCGCGCGGCATTGATGAGGATGATCCGCCCGACCCCCAGCGCGGCGAGCTGCGCCCAGAGCCGCCCGAGCACCTTGGGCCGCGGCACCGCCAGCAACAGGTCGATCCAGGGCTCCGGCGCCGCGCTGTCCAGGGTGATCTGCAAATGGACTTCCCCGCCGGCCGCGGCCGTCACGCGGCCCGTTCCGGCCGCCCCGTCGATCCGGCCCACGCGGAGCGTATCCCCCACACCCGCCCGCAGAACGTTCAGGATGTGCGCGGCGCGCCGGTCGTGCAGCACCAGCCGGTGCTCCGCGTCGCACTCGCCGTCGCCAAAGAGGATCCGGTTCATGGGCGGCGCCGCGCCGGCTACTTGGCGCCGTCGTCGAGGCTCAGCGCATCGAGGTCGATCACGCCCTCGAAGACCGTCTTGACGGGGCCGGTG
>CAZYRQ010000238.1:0-4007 GCA_964649455.1 uncultured Lentisphaerales bacterium | reverse complement strand
GCCAGCAGCGCTACGACGAGGCGCTCGACCTCATCGACCTCTTCATCCAGGCCGACCCCAACAACGACCGCGGCCCCGGCTTCCGGCAATTCGTGACCGACATCCGCGACCGGCAGCAACGGATCAGCGAGCTCGTAGGACAGATCCAGCCGGGACAGCAGCCGGAGATCCCCGTGGCGCTGGAACTGGCCGGTCTCTACCGCGATATGGGCAGCCCCGAGGCCGCCGCGCGTCTGCTGATGCCGTGCCTCGACAACCCCCGCCTGACCGTGCGCGAGGCCTACGAGATCGCGGCGCTGCTCGACAGCGCCAAGTCCCACGCCGGGGCCGTGCGCGCCATCGACATCGTCATGGCCAACATTCCCGACCGCGCGCCCGCGGAACTCTTCCTGAACATCGCCCGCATCTACGCCAACGCGCAGGAATCGAAGAAGATGATCGGCCCCCTCACGCGCTACCTGGCCCTGAAGCCGAACGACTGGCAGGCCTGGACCGACCTCGCCACGATCCATCTGATCGAGCATGACACGTCGCGTGCCCAGACAGCCCTGCGCAAGGCGATCGAGATCGGACGCGAGCAGGCCCTGCAGGTCATCGAGGGCAATCCGCAGTTGCGCCAACTGGCCATTCCCCTGCTGCGCCAGGGCGCGCTCGACGCCCCGGGGGGACGCGGCCTGGGGCTGCGCCTTCCTTAGTCCGCCGCCGGAAACCGACGCATGGACAACGCCACCCTCGCCGCGCTCCTGCCGATCCTGACGGTCACGGTCGCCGTACTGGGCGCCTGCCTGGGCAGCTTCCTCAACGTCTGCATCTACCGCATCCCGGTCGGGCTTTCGGTCGTGCGTCCACGTTCGCGCTGCTGCAGTTGCGAGCGGCCGATTCCCTGGTACCTGAACATCCCGGTGCTGAGCTGGATCCTGCTCGGAGGGAAATGCCGCTACTGCCGCGCGCCGATCGCCTTCCGCTATCTTCTCGTCGAGCTGCTAACAGCCCTGCTCTTCCTCGCAGTCTGGCTGCAGTATGCATCCACGCTGCTCGACCCCAGTCTGGCCATCCACTGGGATCCCGCCGGCTCGCTGCTGGGTCTGCCGGTACAGGGCGGGCTCCTGGGACTCGTGCCGATCACCGAGCCCAAGCTGATCCTGGTCTACTGGCTGGCCATCTTCGGACTGCTGCTGGGCACCTTCGTCGATCTCGACCACTACATCCTGCCCGACCGCGTGACCATCGGCGGCATGATCATCGGTCTGGCCATGAGCCCGCTCGTCCCGGCGCTCCACCAGACCACCTTACCGCTGACCGCCCTGCTACGCGCGCTGATCGGCTGTGCCGTCGGCTTCGGCACGCTCTGGCTGATCGCCACGCTCGGCTCGCTGGCCTTCCGCAAGGAGGCCATGGGCTTCGGCGACGTCAAGCTGATGGGGGCCGTGGGCGCGTTTCTCGGCTGGAAGGCCGTGCTCTTCACGGTGGTCGGCAGCTCGCTGCTCGGTTCCGTCGTCGGCATCGTCCTGATTCTGCTCGGCAAGCGCCAACTGCAAGGCCGCATACCCTACGGCCCCTTCATCGCGGCGGCGGCCATCGTCTGGATCTTCTGGGGGCCGCTGCTCGCCAACCTCTACCAGCGCATGCTCATGCCGCCCCTCTAGCGGATGTCACGGAATAGACACGATGCACCCCGCAAACCAGGATGTGGATCGGTTCGCGGCGCTTGACCGCCAGGCCCGCCGCTTCCGAAGCCGTGTTCGCCACGTGCTGGCCGGACGCGGGGCGCTCGCCGGTAGCGTCGCGGGCGCCTGGGTCGCCGGACTGGTTCTGCTGGTCGCACGCCTCGCCGGCATCCACGGCAGCACTGCGGAACGGTTGCTCGTGATCCCGGGCCTCGCCGCACTCGCGGCGGGCGTCGCCGCGCTCTGCGCCATCCGCCGCACCCCGCCGGCCGCCGCCACCCTCGCGGCGCTCGACGCCGCCAATGCCGCCGGCGGCCTCGTGCTGTGCTCCGGCGCGGACGGGGCGTCGGCGTGGTCCGTGCCCGTCAACCGTCTGCCCGATGTCGTCTGGCAGCGTCCACGGGGTGCGACCGTAGCCTTGGTGCTCGCGCTGCTCTTCTGCCTGCCGGCCGCCCTGCTGCCCGCACGTTTCTTCGCTGGCGCCTCACCATCGGCCACGCAAGGTCTCGAGTCGCTCGTCGGCCAGCTTGCGGATCGCGTCGCGCAGGCCGAGTCCGAAGCCCTGCTGCCCGAACCGCTTATTGCCGCCCTTAGCAACCAGTTGGCGCGGATTGCCGAAAGCGGAGATGCCGCCGACCCCGCCCGCACGCTGGAGGCGCTCGACCACATCGAGGAGGAGCTGTCGAAATCAGCCGCCGAACAGGCCGAGGCGCTGGCCGCCGAACAGACGGCACTTCAAGCCATGCTGGCCCTAGCCGAGCAGATGGCCGCCCGTTTCGAAACGGCACCGCCGAGCGACTCCCAGGCGCAGGCCACCGCCGAGGCGCTGGCCCAACTGCTTGCCCAGGCGTCCCTCGCGCCGGCGCTTTCGAGCAACCTGCTGGCCACCGTCGCGGGCGGCACCAATAGCCTTTTGTCCGCCACGCTGCAGCAGCTTGCCGCCCAACTCCGCGAGGCGGGCCTGGGCAGCGAAGCGCAGCTCAAGCGCCTCGCTGAACTCAAGCTGGTGGACGCTTCCGCCTGCCGCGGCAGCGGTTCCTGCACCAACGCGCAGGCGTGCGCCGTCGCGCTGGCGCAACTGCTCGGCGGCAACGGCCCCGAAGCCGAGGCGGCCGCCTCGCTGGCAGCCCTCTGCGGCGTGCCGGGTTCCGGGAGCATCTCGCGCGGACGCGGCGATGCGCCGCTCACCTGGATTGATCCCTCCAGCCGCGAAGGCGTCGCCTTCAAGGACGACGCGCTGAAGCCCTCCCGTTTGCCCGACGCCGACCCGGCACGGCTCGAAGGTATATCCGCGGCGGCGCCCGAAATAGCCGACACCCCCGCTCTCGTGACGCCCGGCGCGCTGGTGGAGGTTGGCGGGCCGCCCTCAGGCGGTGCGCCGCAGGCCCCCATCCTGCCGCGCCACCGGGAGGCTGTGACGCGCTTCTTTCAGTAAACGATCCAGAAAGCCGATCATGACGCTACCGACGCCGCAGGAAATCGCGCCCGTCAGCGAGGCGCTCAACCGCACGCTCGATCAGTTGAACCGCATGCTGCTGGGCCGCGAGGCGCTCCACCGGCTCGTGCTGGCCGGCATCCTCGCCCGCGGCCACATCCTGCTCGAGGGCCTGCCGGGACTCGGCAAGACGGCGCTGGTGAAGGCCGTGGCCGACATCCTGCGCCTGCAGTTCAAGCGCATCCAGTTCACCCCCGACCTCATGCCGGGCGACATCCTCGGCTCGCACATCCTGCAGACGACCGCCGGCGGCGCGCGCGACCTGGTCTTCCAGCCGGGCCCCGTCTTCTGCAACATCCTGCTGGCGGACGAGATCAACCGCGCCTCGCCCAAGACACAGTCCGCCATGCTGGAAACCATGCAGGAACGCGCCGTCACGCTCCTCGGAACCACGCGGCCGCTGCCCCGCCCCTTTTTCGTGCTGGCCAGCCAGAACCCCATCGAACTGGAAGGCACCTACCCGCTGCCGGAGGCGCAGCTCGACCGCTTCCTCTTCCGCCTGAATGTCGGCGACCTCGGCGTCGACACGCTTGCCAGCATCCTGACCGGCCGCCGCCATGGCACGATACCCGCTCCCGACTGGACGCTCTCCCAGGAGACGCTGGAGCAGTGCCTGGCGATGACCGACCGCATCGTGCTGCCCGAGGCCGTCGCCCGCTGGATCGCCCGTCTTGTGTCCGCCTCGCACCCCGGAGCACCGGAGGCGCCGCCACGCATCCGGACCTACGTGCGCTACGGCGCCTCGCCGCGCGCGGCGATCGCCCTCGCGGAGTCGGCCCGGGCGCTCGCGCTGCTGGCGGGACGTCCCTCCGTCGGTTTCGAGGACGTGCGCGCGCTCGTCGAAC
>CAZYRQ010000237.1:0-4029 GCA_964649455.1 uncultured Lentisphaerales bacterium | reverse complement strand
ACCGCGTCAGCAACGACTACCCGGTGCTGCTCTCGCCGGGCCAGCCGGCCCTGCGCGTCAACGCCAGTCCGGAGGAGGTCCGCCACTATTCCCCGTCCCAAATCGACGTGATCAACCTCGAGACCCGCGCTTTCGCGACGCTCCCGCTCGCTCCGCTACTGCGCGCCCATGGCGCCGAGATGCCCGTTCTCGGCCAGATGGTCTCGATCCACCGCGACGGCACGCTCTTCCCCCCCTCGCCCGTCGATCTTGATCCGGCGCGCGACGAGCTAATCGTCACCTTCGACGGCCTCTTCGCCCGCACCGACTTCGTCCCGCGCGTGCAGGCGATTCTGCAGGCGCTGCAGCAGGGCCTGGGCACGCCGGTCGATATCGAGTTCGCCTCCGACGGCCAGGCCTTCTTCCTGCTGCAGTGCCGTCCGCAGTTCACCGAGGCCGATTCGGCGCCCAGCAGCATTCCACGGGAGATTTCCGAGCGCGCGCTGCTCTTCACCGCCAACCGCTTCATCTCGAACGGCCGTGTGCCCGAGATCACGCACATCGTCTACGTGCCGCCCGGGCGCTATGCCGAACTCCCCAGCGCCGAAGCCATGTCGGAGGTCGGACGGGCCGTGGGCCGCCTCAACACGCTGCTGCCGAAGCGGCGCTTCATCCTCATGGGGCCGGGTCGGTGGGGCAGCCGCGGCGACATCCGGCAGGGCGTGCCGGTGACCTACGCCGACATCTCCAACACGGCCGTGCTGATCGAGATCGCCCGTCAGCGCGGCGCCTACGCGCCGGAACTCTCCTTCGGCACGCACTTCTTCCAGGACATGGTCGAGGCGGGCATCCGCTACATCCCCCTCTACCCCGACGAACCGAGCATCGTCTTCAACGAGCACTTCCTGCTCGGCTCGCGCAACATGCTGCCCGAGCTCCTGCCCGAATACGCGCACCTGGCCGACTGCCTGCGCGTGATCGACGTGCCGGCCCGCGAGGAGGGCCGCATCCTGCGCATCCTGATGAACGCCGACCTCGGCGAGGCAGTCGGCTTCGTCGCGGAGCCGCAACCGGCCAGCGACGAGCCGCTGGCCGGCGCCCTGCCGGTCGAGGCCCCCGCCGAGGCCTTCTGGCGCTGGCGCATGCGGATGGCCGAGCAGCTCGCGCGGCGGCTCGACGCGCGGCGCTTCGGCGTCAAGGCGCTCTACGTCTTCGGCTCGACCGCCAGCGCCACGGCCGGACCGGGCAGCGACATCGACCTGCTCGTCCACCTCCAGGGCACCCCGGGTCAGCGGACCGAACTGCTGCTCTGGCTGGAGGGGTGGAGTCTGAGCCTCGCGGAGCAGAACTACCTGCGCACCGGCTATACCACCCCGGGGCTACTCGACGTCCACCTCGTCACGGACGAGGACATCGCCGCCCGCTCCAGCTACGCGGTGAAGATCGACGCCGTGACCGACCCCGCCTGGCCCCTGCCGCTCATGGGTGGCGACGAGGGATGAGCGCCGCAACTCACCGCAGGAACAGCAGCGTGGCGTTATCGGTGGCGCACTCGTAGGCGCCCAGGTCGCACATCTTGTAGCGGATGCGCGGGCTGCCATCGAGATCGACGGGCGCCGTGATGGCGGCCCAGACCCCGTTGTCGCCCGCGTTGAACGCCGCCGAACTGGGACGGATCAGGTAGTTCCCGCCCGCCTGGTTCGCGAAGGGCGACGCGACCGCGACGAGGTTGCCCGTACCCGTCGCGACGGCGACGTCCACGAGGTTCGTGTTGAAGGTCCCGCCCGAGACCAGGCAGCTCCCGGAGGCGTCATTGTAGATGATGTTGTTCACCGACGTGCCGCTGGTCTTCATGAGGTTGCCCCGCGCCGGGTCGGTTGACGTGTTGCCGGTCAGCGTGCAGTTGTACAGGTAGCCGCCGACCTGGTCGATGCCGCCCGCGTAGGAGGTCGAGGGCATCGCGTGACCGGTCACCAGGGCGTTGTAGAGCTTGCCGTTCTGAAGGTAGACGCCCTGCTTGCCGTTGCCCTCGATGCGGCAGTTCTCGGCCACGGCGCTCGCGCCATTCAGGCAGAGCCCCATGCCGCGGGTGTCGTTGCCGGTGCCGCCGTTCTTGTTCGAATTGCCGTGGATGTAGCAGCGGCGCACCGTGCCGCCGGCGGCGTAGATCCCGGCGCCATACAACTGGTTGCGGTTGCGCCAGTTATTGGCGATTTCACTGTCGGTCAGGAGGCCGCCGCTCATGTAGACGCCGACTCCGCTCATACCGCCATAGCTCGAATTGGCGACGTTGGCGTCGATCAGGCAGTTCGTGACGGTTCCATTCGACATGCTGATGCCGCCGCCGGACGCCAGGGATCCGCTTCCCAAGCCGATCTGGTTGTCCGTGAGGCGCACGTTCTCGACGAGGCCGTTCGCCGACATGTAGATTCCGGCGCCGCCCAGGTTGTTCGTGCAGCCGGTGATCGTGAGGTCCCGGACAATCGACCCCGCCGCGGCGACAGAGACGCCGCGGTACGCGGTGCTGAGCTTGCCCCCGCTCAAGACGGTGGCGTCGCGGCCCGCGCCCAGGAGATGGCATGGCGTTACAAAGGCCAGTTCCGAGGAAAGGAAGTACGTGCCGTCGGCGACATGGATCGTCGCCAATGTGCCGGCTGACCTCCAGACGGCATCGAAGGCGTCATTCACCGCGTGCGCGGCCTTCGCGGCGGTGTCGTAGGGATAGGTGTTCGAACCTTCGGAATCCACGTACACCGTGAACGGATGGAGATCGATCGCGTCGACGTATTCGTCTTCGGCGGACGACGCGCCGTCCCACACCACGAGCTTGAGCGTGTGCCGCCCATCGGAAAGCCCCGCGAAAGCCGGCGTCGCGGAGGTCTGGTCGGAAAGGGCACTATCGACATACCACGTGTAGGTGTAGCTTTCCGAACCGCCGGCCACGCGCGCGGAGACCGTCGGCGAGGCGCCCGAGGGCCAGTCGATCTGCGGCACGATGATCGCGCACTGCAGCGCCCCCCCGGAATAGACGTACTCGTAGCAGCCGAGGTCATAGGCGGTTCCCTGGGGACGGCTGCCGCCGACGAGGTCGACGGCGTAGCTCGTCACCGTCGCGCCCGCGTCGACACCCGGCGACGAGAACCCGATCGTGAAGTCGCCGTTCGCCGGATCAACGAAAAACGGATCCGTAACCAGGTTGCCCACCGCCTTCGACGTCGTGACCGACGCGATGGAATCGACGAGGTTGGTGTTGAACGTGCCGCCCGACACCGCGACATCGCCCGACGTGCCGTTCCCATAAACGATGTTGTTCGCCGCCGTGCCGTTCGACATCTTCAGCCCGGCGTAGGGAGCCGGCGCCACGTTGTCCGCAACCGTGCAGTTGTACAGGTAGCCGCCGGACATCTCGACACCCGCCGTGTAGCCCGCGCCTGTCGTCTTGTGGCCGTGGACGAGCGAGTTGCGCAGGGTGCCGGCGCTCATCAAGACGCCGTGGATGTCGTTCGAGACGATGACGCAGCGGTCCACAAGCCCGTTGCCCGACATGCGGATTCCCATGCCGCGCGTGTTGCTGGTGCCGTTGCCGTAACCCAACGCCCCGTTGTTCTCGATATGGCACCGGAGCAGCGTGCCCGCGCCGGCGATCGTCACGCCACCGCCGTAGAACTCGTGTCGCGCACGCCAGTTGTTCTTGATGACCGAATCGACCACGAGGCCCGCCGTCATGTAGATGCCGATGCCCTCGGTGGAACCGTATCCGGAATTCATGCTGTTCCCGTCGATCAGCGAATTCGTCACGACGCCGCCGGTCATGTAGATGCCGGCTCCGTAGTAGAGGTTGTAGCGCCGGTCCTGATTGAACGAGACGCGCACTGTGTCCGCCGTGCCCGCCGTCATGTAGAGGCCGGAACCGGCGAGCTCGTTCGTGAAGCCCGTCACCGTGAAGTCGCGGATCAGCGCCGGGGCGGTCATGTAGATGCCGCGGATGAAGGCGTTGGGGGCGGACTGGATAATGGTCTGGTCCCGGCCCGCGCCCGTGATGGTCACGGC
>CAZYRQ010000236.1:0-4040 GCA_964649455.1 uncultured Lentisphaerales bacterium | reverse complement strand
CCCGCCCGCATGGCTATTCGGTCCGGTATGGACGGCGCTGTACATCATGATGGCCTTGGCCGCCTGGCTGGTTTGGCGCGAGGGAGGCTGGCGCGTCCAGCGGTGGCCGCTCGGCCTCTATCTGGGACAGTGGACGTTGAATGCGCTCTGGACGCCGCTCTTCTTCGGCCTGCACCGGCCCGGACTGGCCTTCGCCGAAATCATCGTGCTCGACCTGGCCGTGCTCGCCACGCTCATCGCCTTCGGACGCGTCAAACGTCTGGCCGGGGCGCTCCTCGTACCGTATCTGCTCTGGGTGCTCTTCGCGACCGTGCTGAATGGAACCATCTGGAGGCTCAACGCGTGAAGCGGACAGCATGCCGACAAGCTGGGGGACGGAGACGGGTTGAGATTGGACAAATATTCCAGGCTATGAAGAGGATGGCAGTTTCTTGGCGATCTTGCTGAACAGTTCGAAGCGGTCTCCATATCGTCGGCAATCTCCGCTGCGATGATGTCGGGGGCGGGGAGCGAGTCGGTGCCGGTGAGGCTCGTGTCCTTGATCCAGAAGACGGGGCGCTCCAAAAAGCTGGGTTATGTGCGAAGTGAGTTCATTCGTCGGACGGACAGTTGCACTATTGGCGTCGTGGAGAAAGCGGTAGAGCGGCAAGCGGCCCCTCAACATATTCAATACCATGGTCTGAACCATGAGTTCGGGGCTCAGGGCCATCCCGGTCGGAACCATCCGGTCGACAAAGGGGAATCGCACGCGGCGTTTGGGCGTTTGGGATTGCCCATCCCGCTACTTTCCGCTACGGTGTGCGGTGCCTATGCCGGGTTCAACCAAGGAAAACGTATGATCCATCTTGTTGTCACCATGCAGGTCAGGCCCGACAGCCGTCAGGCCTTTCTCGACCTCTTCGGCCGGCTCCGGCCCACAGTCCTGGCGGAGGCGGGCTGCGTGCAGTACCAGCTCTTCGCCGACCTACCCGGCGGCACCCAGGCACCCGACCCCGACTGCTTCACCCTGCTCGAACAATGGGAGAGCGAGGCGCACCTGAAGGCCCATCTGGCAGCACCGCACATGAAAACCTTCTCGCAGGCCGCAGGCCCGCTGCGCGTGGCCACAACCGTCCGTATTCTACGCCCGGTTCCCTGACCCGCCACAATCCGCCACAACAATCCGCCACAATCCGCTTCCGTGCTTGTTTTGGAACGGGCGGGGGGGTATTCTAGTGCCTCTGATGACTGGGCGCACAAAGGATCTTCCCCCATGGACGTGCTGACACTCGACACCGGCTCCGAGACCGGCCGTTTCTTCCGCCGGATCGACTGGTCTGCCTTCTGGACGGCGGCGCTGGCGGCCTTTGCCGTCTATTTCTTCACGCTCGGCCCCTCGGTCACGCTCGAGGATTCCGGCGAACTGGCCGTCGCAGGCGACTACCTCGGCGTGCCCCACCCGCCCGGCTACCCCATCTGGACGATGATCGCCTGGCTCTTCGCGCGGGTCTTCAGCTTCGTGACCTTCCGTGGACAGCCGACGCCCGCCTGGAGCATCGCCATGGCGTCCGCCGTCTTCGGCGCCCTCGCCGCAGGCTGCACCGCGATGCTGATCACGCGGTCGGCCTCCGACATGCTACGCGACACGCGCACCACGCTGCACAACCTCCACGGCCCGCGCGAGGATATCCTCTGCTGGGCGGGCGGTGTCGCGGGGAGCCTGGCCTTCGCCTTCAGCCCCGTCATGTGGTCGCAGTCGACCATCGTTGAGGTATACGCCCTGGGCGCCTTCTTCCTGATGCTGGTCATGCTGCTGACCTACCGCTGGATGCGGCGCCCGACCGACCGGCTCCTCTGGATGACGGCCTTCGTCTTCGGGCTGGGCCTGACGAACTACCAGGTGCTGCTGCTGGCCGTCCTGCCGCTGGTGGTCGTGATCTTCCTGCGCAACACCGCGCTCTTCCGCGACTTCCTGATCGTCGGCATCCCCTTTGGGCTGACGGCGCTGGCCCTCAAGCTCGGCGCCATGAATCCACAGCCCGGGTTCGGCAAGTACGAGCCCCTGCGGGGCGAGATGAACCTGCCGAACCACGCCCTCTGCGTAGCCGCGGCTGCGGTTGTGGCCCTGACGCTGCTCCTCGCCTGCCTCTGGCCGGCGATCCGCGCCCGTGCCGGGGCGCGCCTCGCGCGCCGGCAGGAAGGCCTCGCGCTGATGGGCGGCGGGTTCGCGCTCGGCTGCCTGCTGCTGCTGGCCGCCCTCCTATCTGCCCGCACGGCCACGCTCGCCAACCTGCTCTCGGCCCCGTTGATCGCGCCCGGCACCTATGTCGTGCTCGCGATGCTCGCACTGGCGGCGATGGGCCTCGCCATCGTCGGCGCGCGCTTCAACAACGGCCGCTGGGACGATCCTCTTAAGTGGGGCACGCTCGCCGTCATCGGCGTCATCCTCGTCGTGATCCTGGGAATCACCGGCAGCATCGGCATCGCCCCGGCGCCCGCCCCGCAGCCCGGCCAGGTGCCATTTGCCTGGGCACCCTACCTGGGGCTGGTCTTCCTCGGGCTCGCGCTGATGGCCGCTATCTCCCTGACCACGCCCAACGGCATCTTCTTTGCGGCCGCGGTGGTCGTCGTCCAGGCCACGCTCTTCGGACTGCTCCGCCAGGGGGCGCTGATGGGGCTCACCCACCCCACCACCTGGTGGTTCTGGATCCCGGTCGCGCTGAACTTCCTTTTCGTCGGGCTGGCGTGGATCACGCTCCCCAACGGCTTCACGGTCGCCATGACCGTGCTGGCGGCCGAGCTCGGCGTCTCCTTCTACATCTACATGCCGATCGTTTCCGATCTCCGTAATCCCCCGATGAACTGGGGCTACCCGCGCACGTGGGAGGGTTTCAAACACGCCCTGACTCGCGGCCAGTACGAGAAGATCGTGCCGACCAACCTCTTCGCGCCCCGGTTCCTGAAGCAGCTCGGCGGCTACTTCACCGACCTGCGCGTGCAGTTCACCCTGCTGCTGGCACCGATCGGCTTCCTGCCCTTCGCCGCCTGGCAACTGAAGCGCCACGAAGGGAATCGGGGACTCCATTTGACGCGCCTGACGGCGGCCGTCGCCGCCCTGGCGGCGGCCTGCCTGCTCTGGAGCGCCGACTTCTGGATGCCCGCCAGCGCCGTGTCCGACGTTTGGGCGGGGCGGCTGCGCCTGGTGGCGCTCGCGCTCCTGGTGGCGGGTGGCGGGCTGGCCATCGCCGCCCGCGTGCGCCCGCTGCATGGAGCCATCGCGCTGCTCGCCGGCACGGTCGCGTTTGTGCTGCTCGGCAACGTGGGCGCCATCGAGGCGGTCTTCGACGCCGCGCGAATCGACAAGCTGCTTTTCGGCGGCATCCTGCTGCTGGGAACCCTGGGCGGTCTCCTGCTCCTTCTGGGACAGGCCGAGACGGTCATCCGCCGCGTCCTACAGTCCGACAACCCCTCCGAGCGGCTCACGGTCGGCCTGACCCTCCTGGGCGTCCTAGGATTCGCCCTGGCCTTCCTGTTCAAGGTCATCCAGGCGGTTCTCGTCTACCTGCAGGCCCGCCAGGCAGATTTCCCGGCCGCCACCATTGCCGAGCAGTGGGGACAGATCGCCTCCGCCGCCACGCCCGCCCTGTCGTTTGCTGCGGTGATCCTCACCGTGATCCTCCTCGCCGGCGTGATTCTCGCCCACCGCCACCTGCGCCGGCGCGAAGGGGCCGACTTCTCGCTCGACCATGTCTCGCAGCAGTGGCTCATCGCCACCGTGACGGCCTTCCTCGTGATGAGCGTGCTCCTAATCGTCCTCGCCAACCCCAAGGGCGACCTGCAGGACACCTTCATCCAGAAAGTCAAGTTCATCTCGTCGCACGGCCTCTTCGCCATCTGGATCGGCTACGGACTCGTCTTCGGCCTGGCCACGCTCGACACGCTGGCGGTCTGGCTCGAGCGCCGCGTCCAGGGGGGCGCGCCCGCCAAGGCCGCGCCGCTCGCCACCCTGGCCATGGGGAGCGCGATCCTGGTGACGCTGGCCCTGCCGCTGATCCCCATCC
>CAZYRQ010000235.1:0-4047 GCA_964649455.1 uncultured Lentisphaerales bacterium | reverse complement strand
GGCCGAGAAGACCCGCACGCGGGCCGACTGGCTGGCCATGGCCGCGTTCTTCAGCCGGCTGGCCGCGACGCTGGCCGACGAGGGGATGTACGTGGGCTACCACAACCACACCACCGAATTCAAACCATTGGAGGGGGATGAGGCTCCCTGGGATCTATTGTTTGGCCACTCCGACCCGCGCGTGATCGCCCAGCTCGACACAGGCAACGCCCTCTGCGGCGGCGCAGACTGCGCCGCCCTGCTGGCACGCTACCCCGGCCGGGGCCTCTCGATCCACCTCAAGCCGTACCAGATCGTGCCGCCGGGCACCCCCGCCAGCGCAGGATACAAATCGCTGATCGGCGACGACAGCGTGCCCTGGGCTGAGGTCTTCCGGCTGTGCGAGACCGTGGTCAACACGCAGTGGTTCGTCGTGGAGTACGAAAGCGACGCGTATTCCCCGCTGAAGGCCGTCGACCTCAACCTGCAACGTCTCCGGGCCATGGGCCGCTAGGCCTACGGCACCAGCAGTTCCAGGTCCCGGAATTCGGCGTTGGCGAGGCCGGGCGTAGGGCCTGGCACGGCTCGTTCATGAGCGTCTGTTGTCTTTCCGGCGACGGGCAGCGGATGGCACCCCCGGCGCGATTCGAACGCGCGACCCGCAGCTTAGAAGGCTGCTGCTCTGTCCAACTGAGCTACAGGGGTGTAGAACCAGTGTCAGTGTAGAGCATTCGGCTCCCTGTTTCAAGCAGGTCAAGCAGGTCAAGCACGGTCAAGCACGGGTCAAGAGGGGTCAAGAACGCCTGACCCCTGCTTGTTTTCCGCCGGAGAAACAGATATAGTAACTCGCTCACGGACGAAAACCCCTAGATGCTGGAGCCCCGATGATCTCGCGACACCTGCCTGCCATCACCCTGCTGTTCCTCTTCGCGTGCGGCGCCCGGGGCGCCTGGGAGGATGCCGGCGTACCCGCGCCGCCGGCGTCGGCACCCGCCCCCCGCTCCACCAAGCCGACCCGGGCCGCGCCGGCACGCCGGGCGGTTTCGAAGCCGCGTGTCCAACAGCCGGCGCCACCCAGTCCGCAGCCGGTCGCCGCGACCGCCACCGGTTCCGCGCGCGGTCTCGTGCCGCCGGATCTCTACTCGCCCTTCCTCGATGCGCCGGTCGAACCCCTCCGCTGGTTCAGCCTGATGTACGTCCCCGGCGCGGGAACCGACCGCAACGCGGAGGAGGTGAGCCTGGTTGAACTCGACTCGCGCTACAACCTGGCCCAATGGCGCAACCTGCTCCTGGGCGACCTGAACGTCAACCTCCGCTTCAAGAGCCTCCTCTTCCTGGACGACGCCGAGCTCGTCATCATGCCGACCGGTCTGATCGAACTGCCGCTGCAGTTCGATTGGACGTGGCGCTACCTGAACGGTCTCTCGTTTCAGATCGGAGCGCGGCCCGGCCTCTATGCCGATGCCGAGGCGCTCGGCGACGGCTTGGGCGTGCCCTTCCACACCGCCTTCTACTACGCAGTCAACCCGCAGTTCTCCTGGTTGCTGGGAGCGGAAGTCCGTCCCGGCTGGAGCCTACCCCTCATGCCGCTCGTCGGCCTCGGCTGGGAGCCGGCGGAGGCTTTCCGCCTGATCCTCGCGCTGCCGAGTTCGACCGCGGTGCTGCAACTCGGCCCGATCGGTATCTTCGGCGCCGCCGGCTGGCGCAACACCTCCTACGGCATGTCGGGCGAGGAGGGCGACCCGGATCTGCTGACCGTCGAGGATATCCAGCTCGGCGGCGGTTTGCAGATCGCCTTCGGCGCGAACTTCAACCTGCGGCTCGAGGGCGGCCTATTGGTCAACCGCTCGCTGGTCGCGGAGAACGACACGGCCGAGGACACGCTCGACATCGACAACTCGCCCTATTTCCGCGCGGTCTTCGGCGGCAGCTTTTAGTTGGGATATCACCATGGCAGCACGCCTACTGGACGGCAAGTCGGTGGCCCGCCGACTGACGGAGGAGACGGCCCGTCAAGCCCGGATGCTGACGGAACGGACGGGCGTCGTGCCCGGTCTGGGAGTGGTGCTCGTCGGCGACGCCCCGGCCTCCGTTTCCTACGTCACCGCCAAGGAGCGGGCCTGCGCCGCCCTCGGCTTCCTCTCACACGAATGCCGGCTGCCCGCCACGGCCACGCAGGCGGAACTGATGGACGTGATCCGGGGCCTCAACGACGACCCGGCCATCCACGGCATCCTCGTGCAACTGCCCCTGCCGCAGCAGATCGACGAACAGGCGGCCATCGCGGCGATCCACCCGGACAAGGATGTCGACGGCTTCACGCCAGTCAACGTCGGACGCATGATGATCGGCCAGCCCTGCTTCCTCCCCTGCACGCCGCACGGCATCATCCACCTGCTGATCGACAGCGGCATCGAGACGAAGGGCCGGCATGCCGTCGTCGTCGGGCGCAGCAACATCGTCGGTAAACCCGTCGCCCATCTGCTGATGCGCAAGGCCGCGGGCGGCAACGCCACCGTCACGGTCTGCCACACGGCCACACCCGATCTGGCCGACTTTACGCGGCAGGCCGACATCCTCGTCGTGGCCGCCGGACGCCCCCGGACTGTGACCGGCGCGATGATCAAGCCCGGCGCGGCCGTGATCGACGTGGGCGTCAACCGGATTGCCGACGCCACAGCCCCCAAAGGCTACCGGCTCGTGGGTGATGTCGATTTGACCTCGGCCTCCGAAGTCGCCGGCTGTCTCACGCCCGTCCCCGGGGGCGTCGGCCCTCTGACGATCGCCATGCTGATGCGCAACACGTTCGAGGCGGCGCGCCGCGCCGCCAATGGAGAAACCACATGACGCCCTTCACCTACCAACCCTCGCCCTGGGTGCCCTTCCGCGACCTCGATGTGATCGAGCGCTGCCGTCGGCTGACCCGCGAGGAGCTCGTCCGCCACGCGAATCCCGACGTCAAGATCCGCATCCTGCCGGGCGAGGAAATCACCTTCCTCTGGTTCAGCGACCTCATCGGGCGCATCGTCCGCGCGCGCGACGAGGGCCGGCGCTGCGTCTTCCTGCTGCCCAACCCGTGGCCGGGCTACCGGCATGTCGCCCACATGCTCAATGCCGCGCGGATCGACTGCCATCACGTCTGGGCCTTCGCCATGGACGAGTACGCCGACCAGGACGGCAACATCGCCCCGCCCGACTGGGAATGGGGCTTCACCCACGCCATGGTGCAGTTCTTCTGGAACGAGATCGATCCGGCGCTGCGGCCCCCGCGTGAGCAGTTTGTCGGCTTCACGCGCCAGAACCTGCCGGTCTACGGCAAGATGATGGAGGATCTCGGCGGCGCCGAGATCGCCTACTTCGGCCCCGGCTGGACGGGCCACCTGGCCTTTGTCGATCCCGACGCCCCCGAGTTCGACCTGCCGCTCGAGGCGTGGAAGCAGGCCAAGGCGCGCATCACGACGCTCAGCCCCTTCACGCTGGCCCAGAACTCCCTGCACGGCTGCTTCGGCGCCAGCGGCGACCTGGCCCGCGTGCCGCCCAAGGCGGCGACGATCGGCCCGGCCGAGGCGATCGCCTGCCACCACCGCTGGGACATGCACAGCATCTCGATCCAGGGCACCGTGTCGAGCTGGCAGCGCCTCACCACGCGCCTCTGCCTGCACGGCCCCGTCACCCCGCTCATCCCCGGCTCACTCCTGCAGACCCTGCGGACAGACGTCTTCATCAGCGAGACGGCGGCCCTGCCGATCGAGCAGACCTGGGCGCTCGGCTACTAGCCGTGATTGACGCGGAACAGCCCAATTGGTATTCTTAACGCTCACTTCAAGCGAGGGTTGATGCCATCCGGGTATCGGTCCCATCACGGTGAAAGAGAGAGAGAGAGAGAAGACACAATGGCAATCAAGATTGGTATCAATGGATTCGGCCGCATCGGCCGCATGGTGTTCCAGGCTCTTTGCGACCAGGGCCTGCTCGGCAAGGGCGAAGGCCAACTGGATGTCGTCGCGGTTGTAGATATCTCCACCGACGCCGACTACTTCGCCTACCAGATGAAGTACGACTCGATCC
>CAZYRQ010000234.1:0-4051 GCA_964649455.1 uncultured Lentisphaerales bacterium | reverse complement strand
CGCCTCGAACGGGTGCGCCGCGCCCGTCTGCCCCTGCACTACGTGCGGATTGCCCTGGGCGCAGAGGCCTTCCGGGAACGGGAGGACGCACTCGTTCCCGCATCAGGCGACCTGCCGGACCGGGTCGCGAGGTTCGAAGCCATCGCCCGTGAGGCGGGAGTCACGCACGTCCGGGAAGGCGCGCCCGACCTGGAGCATCGCCTCGCCTTCTGGCGGCGGCAGGCGACGGCGCTGCCCATCGTGCGGCTGGCCAACCACGAGATCGAGGCGGACATCCTGCCCGCGCTCGGCGGGCGCATCTGGCGCCTCCGGCATCGCTCCGCCGACAAGGCCTGGATCGCCCCGGCGCAGGTCGGCGGCCATTTCCGGCCGGCCGAGGACGGGTACGAGGAGTACACCGAGCCGGGCTACCGGTCGCCCGGCTGGAACGAGCCCTATGCGATCCTCGCCCGCACCTCCCGTTCCCTCGTGCTGGAAGCGACATGCGGGAATGGACTGCGCCTCACCCGCCGCCTCGCCGTGGATGCACGCCAGCCGCTGATCCGGATCGCTTCCACGCTCACCAATGATTCGCCAAAGCCGCAGACCGCGTGCCTGCGTGTCCATCCGACCCTTGCCGTGGGGGATTTCGACAGCGCCCGCCTGCGGCTGCGTCTCGCGAAGGGCGGTTGGCGCGAGCTCACCCTCGCGCTGCCGCCAGACGGTACTGGCCAGCAGGCGCTCTCCTTCGCGGGCCGCGGGCGCCCCGCCGGAGAATGGATACTCGTCGACGGCACCTCCGGCCTGTGCTTGCGGAACCGCTTCACGCGCGCCAATGTGGACGTCTGCCACGTCAACTGGAATGCCACCCATGCGGGCCACGTGCAGTTGGAGCTCTGGTCGCCCCGGGTGCTCTTGAAGCCCGGCGCGTCCCTGAGGATAACCCACACCTACTGGTGCGGCGTCATCACGCCCTAGATCAACGGACAAAGATGGTCAGACCGCTGGCCTGCCTCATTAGTCAGGCTGTACCGTCTGCAGCCGGATCTCCGTGCGTTTCGCCGGAAACGCCAATGCGGTTCTGGCCGCCCGCCAGTTCGAGTGTCACCCGCGAGGGGCTGCGCATTTCCGGCATCCCTCCCTTGCGTTGAAGTCCGACAGGCGGCTAGCAGTGGACGGCCAGATCCGCGTCGGTCAGTCCGAGGTGGTCGCCCAGCGGCTGGAGCTCGGCCAGGTGATCGAGGGTCGTCAGGTCGTGCGCGTCCGAACCGAAGGTGAAACGGCAGCCGGCGGCCTTCGCCAGCGTCAGCAGGCGGAGCGGCGTCTCCAGGCTGAAGGTGGGCGCCGGGCCGGCCTTGGGCAGAAAGCCGATCGTGATCTCCAGCGCCACGCGACACTCGGCCGCCACGCCGAGCGCGTCGGTCAGTTCGCCGTCCGAGAGGCTACCGAGGATGGCGTCGAGGCGCGCGGTGTCGCCGATCGGCAGGAAGGGGTGCGCGATCGAGGTGGCCAGTCCCGACTGCACGCCGGAGACGAAAAACTTTACCAGATGCTCTGCAACGGCCCGCGGCGACGTGTCCGTCGGCTGCTCGATGAAATCCTTCATGTGGAAGTGGCTGCAGGCGAGCAGGACGTGGTCCAGGCCCGCGGCGAACTCGGGCGTGATGCTGAACTGTCCGGGCGCGCGCATGTCGGCCTCGCAGCCCACCGAGACCCGCACCGGCGATGGTCCCAGCGCGGCGAGCTCGTTGCGCAGCCGCCGAATCTGCGTCGCGTCCTGTGGGCGGTACCACGACGAGGGTGGCACGGCCGCGTTCATCCAGATGTGGTCCGAGAAGCCGACCGTCCGCAGGCCGCTGACCTCCGCCGCCGCCAGCACGTTGGCCGGGGTCATGCGCACCTTGTCCCGGCAGCAGGCCGACAGGAACGTGTGGATATGCAGGTCGTGGGCGATGTTGATGCTCATGCGTTTCCTTTGATACCCGGGCCGCCGGCTCCATGATAGCCGCGGCTCTCGCCCCGGACGGAGGGGCTGACCCAGAAGGCGTAGAGTTCGCCGCGATCCAGGGTGAAGTGGAAGCGCACCGGCCGCCCCGCCAGGGCGGCCAGCGAGTCGGCGCCCTCCCAGCGGATTTCGGCCGCCGTCGCGTTGCCTCTGAAGGCCTGGCACCGGGCATGGGTGAAGGGCTCGATGGGATGGTTCTCGCGGTCCCGGCACTCGACGGAGAGCCGCGCGCCCGCCGTCTGCGCGTTGACGAAGAGATGGCGGCCGGAGAAGGTCAGCGGACGCGTCAGCAGGTCGGCGCCGGCGAAGCGCGCCTGCATGGCCGCGAAGCCGTCGCGCCGCAGCTTCGCCAGCCCGACGGCGCCGTTGCCGTACATGCCGCTCACCTGCCACGGTTCGCGCGGGCAGGCGGGTTCGCCGGCATAGGCCGAGTAGTAGAACCAGAGTTCGTCGCCGACCACCAGGCAGACGCCGCCGGTCGACTCGACATAGCCGAACTCCCAGGAGCCGGGCTCGCGGCGGGCGCCGATGAAGGGCCGGCGGTCGGGGCGGTGCCAGTGGAAGCCGTCGCGGCTCGTGGCCAGCACCAGTTCCGTGAGCTTGGGTTCGGCGCGCGCCTGGCCGATCTGATTGGGCGGCCCCCTGAGAATCTGGAAAAACCCGACCATCAGGCTCTCGTAGGCCACGGCATCGAGGTTGTAGAGCTGGGCGCGGGCGTCGCCGTCGCCGTCCATCGTGTCGGCGCCGACCCAGAAAGGGGGCTTGCCCGGGTGCCACTGTCCCGAGCGCACGAAGTCCGCATCCTCCCAGTAGAGGCGCGCGCGGCCGCGCGGATGGATCCAGGCGCGGATGCTCTGCACCCAGCGTTTGCGGAAGGGGTTGTAGAAGCATGTGCTGCGGTCGTCCATGTCGGCCGTCTCGCCGACCCGCGTCCAGTGCACGCCATCGCCCGAGGCGAAGAGGTGGGCGGGAAAACGGTGTTGGCCCGGTTGGTTGCCCTCGCGGATGAAGAGTTTGTAGCGCTGCGCGGGGTCGGCGGTCTCCTCGTCGATCCAGGCCGTGCCCGAGTCGGGGTGGATCGCGCGCGGGAGAACCAGGTTGGTGCCCGGCACGACGTCGAGCGCCGGCCGCGTCCAGTGCAGGCCGTCCGCGCTGGTCGCGTAGGCCATGGCGCCGAGGTAGCCGGCCATGTACCACATTTTGAACTGGCTATCGCGCGCGTCGTGCCAGACGCCGCCGCACTTGGGGATGGCGGTGGGTGGGAAGGCCGGGTCGCACTCGCACGGCGACTGCGGGAAGAAGACGGGGTTGCCCGTGTGCTTGACGGGACGGCCGAAATGGCGCGCGAACTGCGTCTCCTGGATCAGGAAGTCGTCGACCAGGAGCTGACGGCCGACGTCGATGGGGATGAGTTCGGGCGGATGTTCCAGATACGGCACGCGCATCGGCTGCGTGTCGAGCGGCGACTCGGCCCGGGGCGGCCAGGCCGCCGGCAGCACAATGCCGTTGTAGAGCCTCTCCATGCCAGTTGATCATGCCCAAAACCCCGCGCAGCGTCAATGGCTGGGTGCAATTCAACTTTGTTGAATCGCAAAGCATCCAGAAGTCAGAAGTCAGAAGTCAGAATCCGATTATCATCCGCTGCGGGATTTTCCTTGCGTCGTCCCGGCGGAATCGGGTACATTGTCACCCGATCCGGCGCGCCAGCGATGGCGATTTCGGATGGAAGCGAGGAGCCGGCCGTCATCCCGGCACCGAGCAGATTAACCCCGGACGGGTTGAGCAGGCAGCATGACGCTGCGGGCCGCAGAGCGGTTCGCGGCGCATGCCGGTGAGACGCCGGATGCAGGGGGCGCGAGTGGCGCCCCCGATGTCGGCGGCCGTGGCTTTCCCTCCCGTTGCGTGGTTCATCGAAGGAATGCCACATGGACAGCGATACACCTGCCAGCCTAACCGGCGTGACACTCAAGGATCTTCTGGACGCCGGTCTCCATTTCGGCCACCAGACCCGACGCTGGAACCCGAAGATGAAGCCCTACATCTTCGACAAGCGCAACGGCATCCACA
>CAZYRQ010000233.1:0-4064 GCA_964649455.1 uncultured Lentisphaerales bacterium | reverse complement strand
GCTGATTTGTAATCAGCAGGTCGTCGGTTCGACCCCGACTGCTGGCTCCAATACGTTTCGGCGAAATGCCGTTATTCGAACCGGCACGGTTCCGCCTCATGCTTTCATGCATAGAGGCTGCTCATCCGGCGCTTTCCTGCGTGTCTCTGCGCCTCTGCGTTAAACTCCTCCCACACTCCCGCTCGCCTTGTTCAGACGCGTTCCTCATTCTCTCCAGCGTTGATGAGCGAGTCGATCTTCTTGGCGATGCGCTCCATGTCGCCGATCTTCCAGATCAGGCGTTCCTCGCCCCCGGCGTAGCGAATCGTGGCCTCGTATCCAAGCTCGGAATCAATCCGCACGGCGGAGAGCGCGTCGCGCACGTTGCCAAGCTCCTCCTCCGCGATCCCGCGCATCCGCCCCAGGATCGGGCGCTGATCTTCGAGGGCTTTCGCCAGCCCGAGTTCAAGCTTGCAGATGGCCCAGCGTTTCGAGTTGATGCATGTCCGGCAAGTCGCCAGCAGGAATTGGCCGAGCGCAAGCATCCGTTCCGCGCCCGGTTTCGCATCCGCCGGCGCTTTCGCGAGGGCCGCCGCCATGTGCGTATTGCCGGATGCCAGCGCGGACTCCTGCTTCCGCAGGATGCCGATCTGCGCCGCCAGTTTGTCGGCCGGGTACCTTCCGATCCACCCGACGGCGCATTCGTTGTAGTCGAAGAACACGAGTCCCGGCGGCGGAAATCCGGATTTCTCGCCGGGTAGTTGCAGCGGATACGACGGTCCGATACGCAGTGGACCATACTGGTCGAGATTGATCGGCAGGCAGTGTTCAAAAGCTTCGCTCCAGTCCCTCCATGCCGCCAGAGCCTTGTCCGCGCCCGCGCCGAAATCACGCTCCGCGATCTTCCTGGCATGCTTGTCGAAATCCATCCCGTCGGTCCAGAACGCCTCCTTTGCGAGCTCGCTGACGAATGACGGAACCCAGCCGTAATGGTGGCACTCCATCAGCCCAGAGAGGTTCCAGTCCCGCGCAGCCGCATTCAACGCGTCCCATCTCTTCTTCCACAGGTACGGCGCTGGATTGTATGGAACCGATCCATTATCCCACGTCTTTCCTCCGGTGTTCGACATCGTGTAGAGGCCAATCCCCTCCTTCTTCGCCTCGGCCGCTTCGGTCGCGAAATAGTGGCCCGGCCCCGGGATCGTCATGCTGTAATCGGCGACCGGGAAGGAATAGCCGTCGCGCTCAAGGCGCTCGAACATCTCGAAAGTCGCTTCAAGGGTTACATCCTTGGGCAGGGCTCGCACGAACGCCAGGCGGTCCTCGTCCGGTGCCCAGCCCCAGTTGTACGTCCACATCACGAAATCGATATCAGGGTTCGCCTTGCGCAGGGCTTTCCGCACGCACTTCACCCAGCCGGGGACGTCGTTGAACGGGAAGAATCCATTCTGAGTGCCCGGCTTTGGCGGGTTCGAAGGCGGCGACCACCAGTAGCAGCCGTTCGAGCGAGGGTCGCGCGATGGAAACGCGCAGGATTCACCGACGAACACCATGCCCTTCACGCCGGGATACGCCTTAAGCAGACCGCCCAAGAGCTTGTCATAATACTCGTCCGCGCCTTCATCCAGTGGATGCTTCTCGCAGTTGCGCAGGAGCGGGTAGAGGTAGACGTCGATCCCGTGCTCACCGGCGCGCCGGATGATGTCGTTCACATCGCGCTTCTCGCTGGAAAGATCCTCGCGCGTGTAGATCAGCGCCGTGTCCAGCCCGGCATGCACGGCGGCGTTCAGGAACCAGTCCGGGAATTCCCCGCCTTTCCAGCCGGAATGAAACATCCGAGGCGAAAAGATCGGAACGCGACTCTTCACACCCTGCGGCAGGAATGGCGCGCGGCTCAGCTTCGCCAGATCCTCCAGGTAATACGCGCCCTGCCCCACCCCGCGTTCGTCGAAGCCCGCCACTTCGACACCGTCGGCAGTCACTGTTAGACGGTAGGCGCGCTTCTTCTGCGGCGCGGACGCCGGGTCAACGCGCAGAACGATCTCTTTCCCCGATGCGCGACCCTTAATTCCGCGCGCGCATTCCAACTCGATCCCCATACTCCGTGCGAAGAATTGACACAGGTCGGAGGCGACGCGTCCCAGGTATGCGGACGCATCCTCCGCGATCGCGATGCTCCACTCGCTCGTGACCTCCGTCTCCCCGGCGGCCGCTTTGCGCGCCCGATCCCGGAGGTTGGCCGGGTGGATATCCGCGATACGTTTCTGAAAGTCGTAATGCTGTTCGTTAGACATCTTCTGATCCTCCATGGTTGAAGAAAATGGCAGGCTAATTCGATTGCCCTACACCCACGTCTCGTGTTGCGCATAGCGCATCCACTGGATCGTCTCCACGGCATCGGCGAGCGTCGGGACGTCCTTGCTCACTTCTACCTCGTACATCGGGAGCTTGGTCTCCGGTTCCTTCCGATACCCATACGAGTTGAGGGACCCTTCTTCGGCCACCGTGAATCCGGCGATCTCCCAGGCGGGCTGGAACACATCAGAGTCAAACCGGGGTTCACTCACGGATTCGGCGTCCACAAAAGCGAAATCGGAACCGCTTGGAGCGCGTCTCCGAAGGGAATCACCGCCTCGCCATCGTAGAGAACGACTCCTCGGGCGAAAGCGGGGCCGATGGCGTCCTTCAGCTTCCTCAAACCCCGGAAATCCTCGGCCTTGACGGTCGACCCCGCTTTGACCTCGACGCCCGAAAGGCGACCGCCCATGCCCAGCACAAGATCGACTTCCAGGCCGTCCTTGTCGCGGAAGTGGTGAAAGGCGATGGGCTCGGGCGTCCAATCGGCCTGGCGGCGGAGTTCCTGATAGACAAACGTCTCCAGCAGTTGTCCGTAGAGCTGCCGATCACGCCACAGCATGGCGCCGTCGATGCCGAGCAGCGCACAGGCAAGCCCCGTGTCGCCCAGGTGCAGCTTGGGCGTCTTGACGAGGCGGCTCAGACGATTGCTATGCCAAGGCGGCAGCTCCTCGAGCAGGAAGAGGCGCGTCAGAAGCGTCACGTAGTCGCGGATGGTGGGGCGGCTCAACTGGAAGGGGGCCGCCAGTTCCGCGACGTTAAGGAGACGGGCGGTCTGAGCCGCGGCAAGTGAAAGCAGGCGCGGCAATGCGTCCAGCGCGCCAATACGGGCGATGTCGCGGACATCCCGCTGGACCAGCGTCTGGATGTAGTCCCGGTACCAGGCCGCGCGGCGGCGCGACGAGACGCGCTCCAGCGCGGACGGGTACCCCCCCGCGGCGATACGTTCGGCCAGCGCGGCGCCCATTCTCCGGCAGCGGGAACCGGTTTGAACCCCTGCTCCGAACAACGCAGCCGCGAACCCGACGTCGCCAGCTCCTTCGATCTCGGCCTGGGCCAGCGGCCGCAGGCAGAGGATTTCCATCCTTCCCGCCAGGGAGTCGGCCAGGCGCGGCAGCAACAGCACCTGGGAGGATCCGGTGAGCAGAAAACGCCCAGCCAGGCGCCGCGCGTCCACAGCCGCCTTCAGCGATGTGAACAGCTCGGGAACGCGCTGAACTTCGTCAAGCACGACGCGATCCGGGAGCTCCGCGACATAGCCGACGGGATCGTGATGCGCAGCGGAACGCTGAGCATCATCGTCGAAACTCACGTAGGCGTGTCCGCGAGAGCGCGCGACCTGCAACGCCAGCGTCGTCTTGCCGCTTTGCCGAGGGCCTTGCAACAGCACGACCGGCGTGTCGGAGAGGGCCTCTTCGATTCGGGCCTGCAGAGGTCGGGGGAATAGCGACTGGGTTTGCATGCCCGACATTCTACCACCTCGATCGGCTGATTGCAACTTCGACGTTCGTCCAAATGAAAGAATTAGTTCGTCCAAATGAAAGCATCTGGATCGAAGAGTGTGGGATGGGGACAGGCAAACTGTGGCATTTTTTTGCCGGAGGCTTGGAAAAACGGATGGAGAGCGCTTCTTCAGTGTGACAGGGCCAGTACCGCCATGGCAAGCGAACGTTGCGGGGGGGGAGCCGCTCCTGCCGCGAGTGGCAGGCGCGGCTACGGGACGTGAGCTG
>CAZYRQ010000232.1:0-4090 GCA_964649455.1 uncultured Lentisphaerales bacterium | reverse complement strand
GCCGCTCCCCGTGACCTTGCTCTATGCGCACGGCAAATGCGCCGTCCTGCGGCGCAGACCCTGCGGCTGGCTGCTGATTGCCGGCGACCGCCCCGTTGATCTGCCGGCCAACCGGGTGCGCGGCTGGCTGGCCGGCGGGGAATCCGATCCGGGCACCGATGGCGACTCGGTGGCCACGGCGCCATCCGAGTCCGCGGTCTTCAACTGCCATCTGCCGTTCGTCGTCGCACCCGCGCTGACCGCGCCGCAACCGATGGCGTGGGCCGCACCGCGGCTGGCGGGCGTCACGCCGGCGCATGGCGCGGCGCTGCAGCGCCTGCGCACGCTGGAGTGGCAGGACGCGGACGTGCGCTGGATCCGCGGCGAGATCGGCGACTACGTGATGGCGGCCTGCCGCCGGGGCGCCTCCTGGCAGGTTTCGGCCCTGACGGCGAAAGCTCGCTCCTGGACCCTCCGGCTCCCCTTTCTGGAACCGGGGCGGAGCTACCGCGCCGCCTGGCGGCACGATCCGCAGCCGGCGCGTCCCTGCTACCAACCGTTGCCCGGTGTGATGGATGCCAACAGCCGGCCGCTCATCCACCTGTCCGATGCGGGCGGCTTCACGCTGGATCTGGAACCATGTGAGTTCGGCAAGGAGGTCTAGCCTGCTCAACGCGATCACCCACTGGCTCAACGGATCGCAGGCCGGAACCACCATGCTGGTGTTGCGGATCGCGTTCTTTGCCGCCTTCGTCGTCGCGGCCTTCTGGCTGATCCTCGGCGGCCGCCGCGCGGCGGGCGGGCGCTCGGCCGGGTTTCCTCTGCTGGCCTTTCTGACCCTGGCCGCCTGGGGCGGCATCCTGGCGGCACAGTTCAACTGGCAGCTCCTCGGCGCCCGCGACATCGGCTTCATGCGGTTCATGCGGACCCACAACGCGCGCCCCTCCAGCCTCGTGCGGCGCGGCTCGATCCTCGACTGCCGCGGCACGGTGCTGGCGCTCGACGATCCCCAACCGGGGCAACCTTGGAACCGGCGCTATCCACTGGGGCCGGTCGCCGCGCATGTCGTCGGCTACTTCGACGTGCAGTATGGCCTGACGGGCATGGAGCGCGCCGGCGACCAGGTGCTGAGCGGGATCGGCGGCACCGCGCGCGACGAGCTCGCGCGCATCGGGCGCAACCTCATGGCCTCCAACCAGGCCGAGGGCGGCGATCTGCGCCTGACGATCGACGCGCGCCTGCAGCGCAAGGCGCATGACCTCATGCAGGGGAAGAAGGGGGCCGTGGTCGTCATGCGCGCGGACGACGGCGCCGTCAAGGTGCTGCTCAGCATGCCGGCCTTCGATCCATGCCGGCCCGGCGAGGTTCAGGACGACGTGGCGAACGCCCCGCTCCTCAACCGGGCGATCCAGGGTCTCTATCCGCCGGGCTCGACGTTCAAGATCGTCATGGCCGCGCTGGCCGCCGGACAACGGCTGGCGCCAATCTTCGATTGCCCGGGCGGGGGCTTCCGCGCGGCCCGCGACGCCCGCCCGATCCGCGACAGCGAATACTACCTCCGGCAGCGCGAGGGCCGGATCTGGAGCGGGTTCGGACGCATCGGCCTGCGCGACGGTTTCGTCCACTCCTCCAACGTCTACTTCGCCCAGCTCGGCCTGGCCTGTCCCGCCGGAGCCTTCAACGAGATCGTCACGCGCCTGCGCCTGACCGACCGCGTCGCGCTCTACGAGTCGGACACCGGCCGCGTGGCGGCCAGCGCCGGCACGGTTCCGGTGGTGACGGCCGTCGACCGGAAAACGCGGGCGCAGCTCGCGATCGGGCAGGGGCGGATGGTGGTCACGCCGCTGCACGTGGCCCTGTGGACGGCCGCGGTGGCGGCCGGCGGCGAACTGCACCCGCCGGCGCTGGTGCGGTCGAGTCCGCTCCCGGCGGGTGAACGCGTCCTTTCCCGTGCGGCGGCCTCCACCACCCGCGGCCTGATGCGCGAGGCGGTACTGCACGGCACGGGCCGCGCCGCCGACCTTCCGGGACTGGCCGTCTGCGGCAAGACGGGCACGGCGCAGGCGCCCGGGGGCGAGGATCATGCCTGGTTCACCTGCTTCGCGTCCGGGGCCGAGCCGCCGCTGGTGGTGACCGTGCTGGTCGAGCGCGGCGGCTATGGTTCACGCGGCGCGCTGCCGATCGCCCGCGCGCTGCTGGAAGAGGCCGTGCGTCTCGGGATCATCCGCCGGACAGGGAGCGGCCAGCCATGAGGAAACGTACGACAGGCGCCCCGCGGCGGCGCGCGGGCGGCGGCGGTACGCCGGGCGCGCTCTGGCTGCTGGCCTGGCTGGCCGTCGCGCTGGCGCATCTTGTGCTGCTGGCCACCCGGCTGGCCAATGCGCCCAGCATGCCCTGGAAGCAGTTCCAGGCCTTTGGCTGCTACACGGCCGGCCTGCTGGCGACGTGGCTCTTTCTGCGGTTACGGCCGGGGCGGATCGACGGACGGATCGTCGTCATGGCCTTTTTCCTGATGGGGCTCGGGCTGGCCATCCAGTTCCGCATGGGGGTCTTCGCGGGCACCGGCGGGCGCGGCGTCGTGCTGGCCGTGCCGCTCGGGTTGGCGGCGCTGCTCGGGGTTCTGGCGCTGGCGTCGGGCGGCCGCTACCGGCATCTGGCGTCCGCAGGCTGGGTCGGCTACGTCGTGTCCGTGGCGCTGCTCGCGGCCATGCTGGTCTTCGGACGGCGCTACCGCGGCGGCATCTACCTGCCCGGCAACCTCAATCCGTCCGAGATCGTCAAGCCGCTGCTGGTGCTCTTCCTCGCCGCCTTCCTGGGCGGGCGGCGGGCCGACTTTTCCGAGACGCAGATCGGGATTCCGATGCCGCCGGCCCGCACACTGCTGCGCTTCGCGATCCTCTGGGCGGTACCGATGGGACTGGTCGTCCTGCTGCGCGACTTGGGACTGCTCCTGTTGCTGAACACCGTGCTGGTCATCATGCTCTATGCCGTGTCGCGGAAGCCCGGCTACCTGGTGGTCGGGAGCCTCGGCGTGCTCCTCTCGGGGCTGGCCGTGGGGGCGGTCTCGGCGCATGCGCGCGCGCGGTTCGACGTCTGGCTCGACCCCTTTGCCGATCCCACGGGCCGGGGCTGGCAGATTCTGCAGGGACTCTCCGCGATGTACGCCGGCGGCCTCTGGGGAGCCGGCATCGGGGCCGGTGCCCCGCAATCGATCCCGATCGTCTCCTCCGATTTCATCTATGCCGCCCTGGCCGAGGAACTGGGCATCATCGCCTGCGTGCTCCTGGCGCTGGTTTTTGCTATGCTCGCCTGGCGCGGCTGGGCGATTGCCGCGCAGGCCCGGGGCCCGTTCGGCCTGCTGCTGGGGGTCGGCTTGACGGCCATGCTCGCGGTGCAGGCGCTGCTGAACGTCGGCGGGGTCGTCAAGGCGATCCCCATGACGGGCATACCGCTGCCCTTCGTCAGCCAGGGCGGGAGCAGCCTGGTGGCGGCACTGGTGATGGTAGGTCTGCTGGCGGCCATCTCGGATGGCCGGAAGGGAGGCACATGAGCCGCATGGCGATTCTGGGGGGCTCGTTCAACCCCATCCACATCGGCCATCTGCTGATGGCGCAGAGCGTGCTCGACGAGGGACGCGCCGGGCAGGTGGTCTTCATGCCGTCGAACCTGCCGCCGCACAAGCCCCATGACCACCTGGCCTCCAACGACGACCGCCTGGCGATGGTCAAGCTGGCGGTCGCCGACAATCCCGCCTTCACGTGGTCGGATCAGGAGCTGATCCGGGGCGGGGTCTCGTATGCGGTCGACACGCTGCTGGCCTGGCACGCGCGCCTGCCGGACGAGAAGCCCGCCTTCATCATCGGTATGGACTCGCTGCTGGAACTGCACACCTGGCACCGGATCGAGGGACTGCTGCCGCTTTGCGAATTCATCACGCTGCAGCGCCCGTGGTACGATCCGATCCCTTCGCCAGTCGCCCTGAAACTGCCCGCGCCGTGGCCCGAACGGCTGTTGGCGAACATCATCCCCGGACGCGGCTGCGACGTCTCCTCCACCGAAATCCGCAAACGGATTGCCCAGAATCGCCAAATCCGCTATCTTACTCCCGATC
>CAZYRQ010000231.1:0-4104 GCA_964649455.1 uncultured Lentisphaerales bacterium | reverse complement strand
ATCCAGAGCCAGCGGATGGCCTGCGTCAGCCACCGGGCCAGCCGCGTGTGCAGCCACGCCAGCGCGGCGCAGGCGGAATCGATGGCACGCGTTCCCCGGCTGGGGCGCGGCGCGGCGGGGTCGGGCATGGGGGTGCGGGCGGACATCGGGCAATCGTGGCTGGACGTGGATCCGGCCTAGTCGAGCTTCAGATCCTCCCCGAACGAGAAGTCGCTCTTGGGCGGCAGCGGCTGGACTTCGGGCGGCTTGACGGTGCCTGCGGGCGCGGCAGTGTTGGTCGCGGTGGCACCCGCAGCCGGCGCGGTGGCCGCGGGCGCGTTGGTCGCGGCGGCGGCGGCGGCCGCCGCCCGCTCCTCGGCGGCCTTCTTGCGCGCGGCGTCGTCGGCCTCGCGCTGCAGGCGGTTCTTGATCAGGTTCATCTTCGACGGCGTGTGGAACCCCATCTCGGGGCTGCTCAGGCCATACGTGCCCCAGTCCCGGTAGAGACCGAAGGAGGTACCCCCGATCAGCACCAGGTGGATGGCGGCCGAGAGCAGCAGGGCGAAGCCCAGAATGGAGCGGCGCACCTCCGCGAGCAGTTCGTCGGGTTCGCGGCCGCCCGCCGGGGCGGACGTCGGCTTGGTCGTGTTGTCGGTCATGCGGTTACTCCTCCAGCTCTCCTGTCAGAACCATCTTCAGCCCCGCCTCGCTGACGGCCTCGATCACCGGCATGAAGGTGCGGCGCGGGTGGCTCTTGTGAATGCTTACATGCACGGGATCGTCGCGCAGGTCCTCGGCGCGCAGCTTCAGCAGGCCCGTCAGCTCCTGCGGGCTGCAGGGGTTGCCCTCGTACCAGATCACGCCGTCCTCGTCCATGGTGACGTTCACCTTGGGGGCGTCCTGCTTGTCGAGGCTGCTGCTGACGGCGGGAACCATCTCCATGTTGGCCTTCTTCATGAAGTTCGAGACCAGCATGAAGAAGATGATCATGAGGAAGGCGATGTCGCCGAACGAGGTCAGCGGCAGCACGAGATTGGCATGTTTGCGCTTGCGGATCATCGTTGCGGGCCTAGTCGCTGAGCATCGCCACCACGCCGCCGACCTCGGCGATCATCGTCACCACCTGGAAATAGCGCTCGTACTCGACGGCGTCGGCCATCTCGAGCACGACGAGGCGGGCCTTCGGATCCTGCTTCTCGAACTCCTTCTTCCAGAGCTCGGCGCGCAGCTGGGTCATGTCCAGCTCGCGCTCGGCGCCCTCGCCTTCCGTGTAGAGGATGCGGTCGGCGAGGATGTTGACCGTGGGGATGCGCGGCGTCTGGGCACCCTGGGGCGGCGCCGCCGCCGCCGGCATCTCCATCTGGCGCCCGTAGGGCCGGTCGAGGCTGGCCGTGAGCACGAAGAAGATGATCAGCAGGAAGGCGATGTCGCCGAACGAGGTCAGGTCCGGCTCGACATCGGTGGGACGCTTGTGTCCGGAACGCTTCACGATTCGGCGATGGCCTCCACGAGATCGGAGATGCTGCCCTCGATGGCCATGGTGTACTCCTCGACTTTGCGGACGAAGAGGTTGTAGGCCACCACGCCGGGGGCCGCGATCAGCAGACCCGCGGCGGTCGTGATCAGCGCCTCGGCGATGCCGCCGGCCACGGCCCCGGGGTCGAGCCCGGCGGAGGCGGCCATGACGCCGAAGGAGCGGATCATGCCCGTGACGGTGCCGGTCATGCCCAGCAGCGGCGAGAGCGAGGCGATCAGCACCATGGCGTTGAGGCGCTTCTCGAGGCCGTGCATGGCCTTCGGCGCGTAGTCCTCCATGGTCTTGCTGACCGTGATCTCGATCTCGGCGGCGCTCTTCTGGCGCGCGCGGAGGCGCTTCAGGCGCAGGAGGCCGGCCAGGATCGTGGCGGCCACCGGTCCGGTCGACGCCTCGCAGAGGGTGATGGCGCGGTCGATGTCGCCGCCATTCACGGCGGCGTTGACCTGCTTGCGGAGGGCCTCGTGGTCGATCGCGGCGGCGCGGAAGGCGCGCGCGCGGTCGATCACCACGGCCAGCAGGCCGATCGAGCACAACAGCAGCGGCAGCATCATCCAGCCGCCATCCAGCAGATATCCCATCATGGTTCCGTTCTCCTCTTCCTCATCAGTTGTTCAATCGTTGCAGGAACGCGGTGGCCTGCTGCGCGGCCTGTCCGCCCGGATACTCCTCGACCAGCCGCTGGAACTTCTGGAGCGCCAGGTCGCGATGGCCCATGCGGTAGTGGACGACGCCCCACTTCAGGAGCATCTCGTCGAGCCAGGGGGCGTCGGGATAGTCCTGGAAGACGCGCTCGAGCGTCTCGACGCAGCGCGCGTAGTCGCGCGTGCCGATGTAGTAGTCGATGACGCGCTTGAACGAGTCGCCGGCGTAGGCGGACTCGGGATAGGCCTCGGCGCAGCGTTTGAAGGCGACCATGGCCGACGCGAAGTCGCCCTTCTCGCCGGGGCGCAGCCGCAGCTTGATCTGCTGCTCGATCGCCTCGCCGATGCGGTACTGCGCCTCGGCCTTGAGGGGCGAGTTCGGCAGGGCGAGGATGGCGTTGAAGACCTGGATGGCGGAGCTGATCGACTGCGAATCCTTCTTGTCCTGCATGCGTGCGTTGCCGATCTGCAGGAAGGCGCGGTCGGCCAGCGTCGTGTCCGGATAGAGGCGCACGAGGGCGCGGCAGGTGGCGATGGCGTCGCCCAGGTTGCCCTGCACCAACTGCAGATCCCACTTGACGGCGAAGGACTCCTCGACGAGCTTGCGATCGAGGCTGAAGCGCGTCGCCAGGGCCATGAGGTCGTCCACGCGCTGCAGCCCCTCCTCGGCCTTGTCGGCGGCATGCTTGTTCAGGCCGACCTCCTTGAAGATGTTGCCCCACTTGTGCAGGAGCTGCGCCTCGAGCAGCAGCTTGCGCGCCTGGACCGCGGCGTCGCTGGCATGCGCGATGATGCTCTGCGGCTCCGTGCTGCCGCCCACGAGCACCACGACCTCGGCCTCGCGGGTCTCGGCGCCGGTGGCGCGCAGGTGCGCGGTGTCCGTGAAGCTGGCGACCAGCTTGTCCTCCGGCTGGACGGCCAGCTCGCCGGCCGCCAGCTCGACGATCGGCGCGTTCGTGGCGAGGTTCACCAGGCGCGGCACGAGGCGGCCGACGAAGATGCCGCTGCGCGGCCCGGTCTCGAGCAGCGAGACGGTGATCTGCCCGCGCTCCAGCCAGGGGGCGTCGGGGGCCGGGGCGGCCGGGGCGACATCGCCCCCCTCCGGCACCTCGGGGCGCTCGCGGTAGAGCGCCTTGACGGCCACGGCGGCGGTGTCGGGCTGCGCCGTCGTGTCCAGGTCGAGGTCGCGCAGCCGCAGGAAGGCGGGCTGGTCGGCGAAGACGCCGCGCACGCGCTGCCGCTGGGCGCCGTCCATGAAGGCCAGGGCGGCGGTGGAGACGATGCGGGCCTGCGCTGTCTTGGCCTGCTTGACCGCGCCGGACTCGGTGTTCTGGTCGACATAGTGCACGGTGACCTCCTCGGCCCCCTGCACGGTCAGCTTGCCGTCGAAGGGCTGCGAGGGCTCGGTCACCGTCAGCACCGAGGCGAGGAAGTCGCCGTCCCCGCGCCCGAAGGGCACGAGCGTGCTCTTCTCGCGGTCGCCGGAGCGGCTGACCAGCTCGGCCGATTCGGACTCGCCGAGGGCCGCCAGCACGGCCAAATCCTTGTCGGTAACATGCACGAAGACCCGCTGACCGGCCTCCGCCAGGACGAAGGCGTTGGTCGCGTCGTCGGCGGGCACGGCCGTGCCGACCATGCCGAAGGCCTCCACCGCCCGGGCCCAGCGGCCGGCGTCGAAGTGGATCTGCCCGATGGTGAAGAAGGCATCGTTGGCGAAGAGGCTCGTGGGATAGTCCTGCGTCACGCGCCGGAGGATCATTGCCGCGTCGCCGGACTCGCCGCGGGCCAGCTGGCAGCGCCCGAGCAGCAGGAGGGCCTCGGCCTGGACCTCGAGATCCTCGGCGGCCTGGGCGCGGCGCAGTTCCGCGGCCGCGCGGTCGAACTGGCGCTTGTCCGTCAGGTGGCGTCCCAGCTCCAGGTGCGCGCGGAAGCGCGATGGCGTATCGG
>CAZYRQ010000230.1:0-4112 GCA_964649455.1 uncultured Lentisphaerales bacterium | reverse complement strand
CCCTTGCGCAGGTTGATGCCGCCGACATAATTGAGCGCGCAGTCCCGCGCGACGCAATTCGTCAAGAACCCGTTTTTGATCTCAAAAACGGGGCTCTCTTTCCACTGGTAGGGAATAGCCGTCTTGATTCTCTGCACTGTGATGCCGGACACCACCGCCCGGGCGTTGTCGAGGCAGAAGGCATAGCAGTTGTTTCGGTTCTCGCCGTCGAAGATCGTCACGTCCGGCCCATCCACGCCGACGACGGTTACCGCATTGGTCAGCCAGAAGGAGGGTCTGCCATATGCATGAGGTGTGGTGCCAACGGTGCGGGAAGTGGTGACCGGCAGCTTATACGTCCCCGCCGTCACGTTCACGACAACACCGTTCGTGGCATGCGCAAGCGCATTCGTGAGCGTGGCAAAGGGCGCCTGCTGGGTGCCCGGGGCGGTATCGACGCCATTGGTCGCGACCCAGTATTCCACTGCGGAACCCTCTACGGTCACCGCCACGGCGCAAAAAGCCGCTAAGAAGGATCTTTTCATAAGTGCAACCCCTCGTGCCAGTGGCGCGTTCTCAGGACTTCATGGCTCGCGCTAACACGGGTGCCGATCTCAACGGTCGCCCCAATTGCCACTGTTACGTAAGACTCTGATTTTAGGAGAAGAGTGCGCGAGAGTCAATCCTTGTGCTCTTGAGAGTGGGGGGGTGAGGGGAGTTCCCAGGGAGTTCATGGGCGGCGCGCGAGTAGCGCATGATGAGCGGGCGAGACGCTGGATCGTCCTCGTCCTTGATGCCCATGGGGGTGCTCACGCGGAGCGGGAAAATCCCCGCCGATGGTTTTTGACAGCGCCGAGACCACAAACCATCGGCAGACCGCAGGTGAGTAAAGTCGAATTTAGTCCTCCAGCATGGGGAAAAGCCATGACTGGATGCTGCTGGCCTGTCTGCGTGCATTCACGCACAGGCAGGCCCATCGGGGGCGTGCGATCTGCATGCTCGGCTGTCTCCCTTGTGCGGGTTCACACCCGGTCTTTCAGGTGACAAAAACTATTTAACACAATGCGCTGCAATAATCTACAACTATTTGCGGGAGGGGTGGTAGACAACCGCTCCGCAATGTGGGATACTTCGCCCGTTGGCTACGCGCGCGGCATGTTCTGCTTGCAAAACGCCTCGGTCGCCAGCCGGTCTGTGCGTCCATACAGGCAGACAGGCCAGTAGGCGCAGCGACCGGGGGGGGGTGCAAGAGTCTCATAGGTCGTGCGCAGATAGCGCGAGGCAAGCGAGCATGAAGATACATACGAAGTCAACCGTTCTAGCTCTTGCGGCATGGCTGTCTGTTGTGACGGTGCTCAAGGCCGACTACACGGTCACCGTCAGGGCGGTATGCGGTGAGACGTCCGTCCAGACGCTGCATTCGGTGATTGAGGGCGAGGCACTCTTGATCGTACTCCCCGACGCTCCGGCCCTCGGATTGCAGTTCTGGCGCTGGAGCGGCGATCTGATTGCCATCTCCAACTGCTACGCAACAGTCCTTGCGCTGCGCCCCAACGCTGACATCACCGTCACCGCGAATTATTTTGACCCCGCGACGGCATCGAAGAGGATCGTCTATCTGGTTGCGGGCGGAGCGGGAACGCAGGACGGTTCGAGTTGGGAGAACGCCTTCGCCTCGTTGGCAGACGCCTATGGCGCGGCCGCCGACAACGCTGTGGGCGGCGAGGTGTGGATCAAGACCGGCAAGTATAGTCCACCGGGCGCCGGAATCAACATGCGCCCGAACGTGGTCGTCCGAGGCGGTTTTGTCGGCGGCGAGAAGAGCGCCGACGAGGCGAACCCGGAAGCGACCCCGACGATCATCTGCGACTCTCGCCATACCGGCACTGAGATCTGGACGGGCGGCAGCCCGATGTGGGCCGGCCCCGGCAACATGACTTTCGTGGATCCGCCGGAAGCGGGCGACACTGCGCTATATTTTGGCACCACGTCATACGGCACCTACTTCGCTTTTCTCAATACGGACGGTTGTCCGCTAGGCGATTCCGGCTTTCACGGCCTCACTTTCACCAAGTTCCAGGAACATGTCATCACTTCCACATCGGTTAACGCCAGGCCGCTGGCCATCAAGAAGTGCCGCTTCCTTGGCTGCAACTGGAAAGTACACTCCACGATGAGGGTTGTTGACATGAACGGCACCGGCGTCGACATGCAGGACTGCGAATTCGTCGCCTGCCAGAATCCGCTCTGGCTCTCGACCGCCACGGCGGACTCGCCGGTGGCGACGAGCGTCGTCATCCGCTGCCGCTTCTACACCAACCAGGCCAACTGGAACAATGCTGTCATGGGCGGCGCCGTCACCGTCTACCGGAATGCCAAGGCATCATTCCGCGGCTGCATCTTCGACCGTTGCCTCAACCTCTCCAAGGCCAGCTACACCCGCGCAGGCATTCTCGCGCTGATCAACACCCAGGATACGCTGGTTGAGGATTGCGTGCTCCGCCGAGGCTATAGCGACAACGCGGCGCGCGGCGCCGGCATCGTTGCCTTTCCGACCGTGCCCGTCGCGCTGACGATCAACCGCTCCCGCCTGGAGCGCAATCGCTACAACGGCAACGGCACCGGTGCCCATACCTGCTGCGGCGCCGCCATCGGGACGGGGGGCGCGGGTCGGCTGTATGTCAACGACACCGCTTTTTTCGGCAACATCAGTACCAACAGGGCCGACGGCAACGGGTGCGGTTCATGTGTCGGCATCACCGGAACCTGGCAGGGGGCGTTCGTCAACTGCCTGTTTGAAGACAACCTGTCCATTGGCGAATCCGCGACCTACACGCAATTCCACACAATAGCCAGCGCGTGGCTCTCCGTCCGCAACTTCACTTTCGCAAACTGCGTGTTCAGGAACAACGACACCGGCTACCGCGACGGCGACGGCAACTTGGTGCGCGGATGGGAGTTGCGGCCGGCGGACTTTGACAACACCTCGCAGGTGTACTCCTTCATCAACACGATCTTCATGCACGCCGCGGCGGACTACACGCCTTGGGAAACCGCACGCGTGTCGACGGCCAAATACAACTTCGGGCACTGCACGGTTTCGTCCGGCCATAGCTTCGGCACTGCCGGCAGTGATCGCTTCCGCTATGCGCCGCTCGCGTCCGGCACGGACGCCAAGCTCGATGCGGCGCCGCTGACCAACGGCGTCGTCGTTGCCCGCCGCGTCGGTCGGGATTCCGGCTATCGGCGCGCGGGCCGTCCGCTCTGGCGCGCGATGGACGGCAACGTCTTCCTGTACGACTCCTCCTACAACCCGGCGCGGCCATGGCGACAGGCGGACAAACCGGCCACGGTGCTGACGGATGAAGAGGCGGCGGAGCTTGGCGTTTCCATGGCCGCCCCGCCGATTCCGGACGCCTTCAGACAGACGCGTTCGGCCAGCGGCAGGCTCGCCATCGGCCAGCTCAACGCGGAAGACTTCGGCTTCCAGATGATGATCAGGTAGAGGCGCATGCAAAACCCCGCAAGCGCCAGAGCTCAGTTCGGTAGGAGCCCTGTCGGTCGGCGGCCGCCAGTGCAATCAGGGTGGAGAACGCTTCACGCTGGACTCTGAAGTTTAACGCTCAACTCTGAACAAGCGTGAAGCGTGGGCGGTAAGCGTCTGAGTTCACAGACCCGTATTGCGCCGGGTCACTGGAGGATGAGTACAGTGCCGCCGGGCAGCAGGCCTTCGTAGGCGCCGATGTCGGGAACCCGGTTGCGGATGCGCGGCTCGCCGGCCAGGTCGATGGCCCCGGTCATCCAGTCCCGCCACGTTCCGGCATTGAGGCACCGGGACGTGTTCTTCAGCGTGAAGCTCCCGGCCGCTGCGGCGGTGAAGCCCGGTGTGCCGGTGCGGTTGCCCGCGCCTTCGATGATCGCCTCGTCATCCACGCAGCAGTAGGCGACCGTTCCGCCGGTCTTGTCGACCTCGTTGCCTGGCGTGTTGGCGTTGCCGGAGACGATCGTGTTAACGACCGTGCCGCCGGAAATCGTCACCCCGGCCCCCTTTCCGTCGCCCGCCGTCGAGATCGTGTTTTCCGCGACCGTGCAGTTCTCGGCGAGGCCGCTGCCCGACACCCGGAGACCGGCCT
>CAZYRQ010000229.1:0-4145 GCA_964649455.1 uncultured Lentisphaerales bacterium | reverse complement strand
TCGATGAACGCCGGCGTCAGCACGGCGCACTCGCCGATCACCTCGCCTTTCGGCTTGTCGCTGATCCCGATGAGCCCCTTGTCATGGAACACGAGAAAGGCGTTCTTCCGGATCGACTTCCCTGTGTAAATCCAGTCACCATGTATGCACTTCATAGTTGGAATCCTGTAGTTTGAAGCGCCCCGCAGTCCACCTTAGGCCCACCGGACGCCCCAGCCTTCGCCCAATCGCATTCCGCGAAAAATACATCGCGAAAAACATGAATATACCTATTCCTTATTAATTGTCCACCGCAATCCGCGACATTTTTCCCATTTTTTCCGATTTGCCTTGTCCGCAGCCCCGCCCTATGCTACAAGCATACTGCATGCCGTCGTGGAAGATGAGGGTCGCTACCATCCTCGCAAGAGGGTGGGGGAGGAAAGTCCGGACTCCATAGGGCAGGGTGTCCCGTGGAAGACGCGGGAACGGTGCTGCCAGACCGGCACCGATGGAAAGTGCCACAGAAACAAACCGCCAGCCGGCCGCAAGGCCGGGGGCAAGGGTGAAAAGGTGGTGTAAGAGACCACCGGACAGGGTGAGAGCCCTGTTGCCAGGTAAACCCCACCCGGAGCAAGATCAAATAGGAAAACGAAGGTGCTGCCCGCACCGTTCCCGTTCGCGGGAGGCGTTTTCGGGTTGATCGCTGAGATAAATGACCTGAACCTGTCCGCAGGCTTACAGAATCCGGCTTATGAGTCTTCCACGACGACATGCACTATTTCTCCGCGTGCTGACGACCGGCGCGGCACTGCTGGCGCTGATTGCGGCCATCCATGCTTGGCGTTCGAGCCGTGAGCTTGACGCGGGCACCGTTCTCAATAATGCGAAGTCCGGGCAGGCGGCGATTTCCGAGGTTGACTGGCACGGACCGCCGCTGGATGCCCGCTACGCGCGTCTTTTTGTGCCGTTGGACGACTCGATTGCCGTGGTCGCCAGGGGAGGGGTTGCGGATCGTTATCGGCTGGTTGGTGTCATGCTGCAGGCGGGCGTCCCCGCCAGATCGGTCGCTTTCATCGAGGAAAAGGCCAAGGGACGGCAGCGTCGGCTGCGCGTCGGCGAAGCGCTGGAGCCGTCCGTCACGGTCAAGTCGATCGCCAGCACGGAGGTCTGGGTCAGCGGACCTGCCGGAGAGGAGTGTCTGCGGCGTGACGGACAGCGTGCCATGGATCCGGCGGGCTCGCCAGTTGGCGTAGAGGTAGGCGGCAGCGGAGGCGTCAGCGAGGGGCTGGAGCGATTCGGCGGCGCTCGGACGGGCACCAATAGTTGGCGGTTCAGCCGGGGGGCCATCCTGGAGTACTACCAGGAGCTACTGGATCGTCCTGAACGCCTGGTCAAGGTCTTCGACTCGCTGGCGCCAGTATATGACGCGTCACGGGGCATCGAGGGATACCGGGTGACCATTGAGGGCGAGGCCGATTTCTTCGAGGCGGTCGGTCTGCGCGAGGGCGACATTGTGCGGTCGGTAAACAGCATCGAGATGACCAACCGCAGACGCGCCGAGAATTTGATACGGCGTTTCACGCAGAACGACCTTGATCTGGTAATCATTGAACTGGATCGCGGTGGCCAGCGGCTCAAGCAGATTTACGATACGGCGAAATGATTTCGCCATGATTGAAATGATTTCGCCATGATTAGGATTCTGAGGGGGCCAGGTTAACATAACATATATTATGCGACGTTGTGGCGTTCCCAAAAAAACATCACCGAAACAATGTAATTTTACACATTCTCCTGGTGGGCGCTACAGGATTCGAACCTGTGACTTCTACCGTGTGAAAGTAGCGCTCTAACCAGCTGAGCTAAGCGCCCCATTCAGGAAACGGTTCGCTTTATACTACATGCGCAGTGCAACGTCAAGTCCAGCGCCGTCTCCAGCAACCCTCCCAGCAATTCCCTCCAGCCATCCCTCCAGCCGTTACTCATGGACATTTCGCCTGCTGGAGCTGCTCGCGGTGCAGCGTGTCGACGGCCAGTTGCCGGATCGCACCGAGCCCGCACCGTGCGGCCATCTCGGCCAGGCGTTCCGCAGCGGGAATGATATGCCGCTGCCAGTTTTGAAGTCCCAGCGACGTGAGTCTGCCATAGGCGCCCAGCGCCTGCGTGAGCCGCTGCACGGCGCCGAAGCAAAAGAGCCGCTGCACAGCACCTTCCGCCGCCCCTATACGAATCGCGTAGTAGTCCAGCAGGCGCCCGCGCAGATCAGGCGGCAGGTTCGCATAGGGGTCGCACAGCAGCGATGCCAGGTCATAGGCCGCCGGCCCGTAGCGCATGCCCTGGAAGTCGATCAATGACAGACGCCGTTGCTTGAGCATGACGTTGGTCGACTGCAGGTCGCGGTGCACAATGACCGTTTCCCCGCTATCCAGCAGAACCGTGGCCACGCGCGCGTACTCCGCGATCACCTCCGCGTTGACGGCATCGCTGGCGGCGTGACGCTTGCGCACAATCTGGTTCAGAAAGAGGTCGCGCTCCCAGTCATAGAGCCGTCGGTCGAACGCCGGCTCCATCTCCAGTCTGCGGCTCCTGGCCAGACGGGTGGCTGCGGTGTGCAGCAGCACCACCTGATCCAGTGTCTTCCGGTAGAGCCGTTCCGCGCTCCCCGGACAGCGGCGTAACTGATCCAGCAGGTTTTCTTTCCCGACATCCTCCAGCAGCAGCGCACGGGCCTCGCGCGATTCGGCCAGCACTCGGGGCACGGCCAGTCCGGCCTCCAGCAGCAGACGAGCATGCCCGGCATAGCGAAGATTCTCGTCGCGCAGGTTTCCATGCCGCACGAAGATCGCCTGCGCAGCACCGTTGCGGATGCGAAGAAACGAACGATCTGAACCCCGCTGATCCAATGGCGCGACTTTTGTCTTGCCAAGCGTGAAGCCGGAATTCGACAACAGCGGCGCCAGGGCCGGGTCGGGCCAGGACGCGGCGTCATACCAGACCTCACCCTTGGGATTGATGTCGAATGGCTGTGCCAGAGGATTCCAGTAAGCAGGCGGACGAATGCGCCGGTAGCGCTTTCGCAAGCGCAGGTAGTCCGGCAGTGTGCCGGCATCGTCCCAGACGGTGCGCGCGCCCGCCGTGACTCCCAGTACCCGTTCCCCAGTCTTCGTTGCCGCCTCGTATAGTTCCACCAGCGAGACTATCTTGGCGGGATCGTCCGGCAGATAGCCTAGTAGGCGCGGCGAGACGAGTTGCACGCCGCTGAAGGTCGCGGTGCCGGGCGACCCGCGTCGTGCGCTACGGAAGGTTGTGATGCGCCCGTCGGCATCGGTTTCGACCGTCCTCGGCCCCCGTTCCGGAACCAGCCAGAGCGCAGCCAGGGCGTCGCCGTCGCGCCGGGCATGCACCAGCGGCCCCGGCGCCACTTGCCAGACGATGTCGGCATTGACGATCCAGAACGGTTCTCCCTTCAGAAATTCACGGAACGCCTGCAGCGCGCCACCGGTGCCGAGCAGTCGCGGTTCGTACGAGTAGATGAACCGTGCAGCGCCCGGCCGCGCCTGCAGGTAGTCGCGCAGGCCGCCCGCCTGCCAGTGCAGGTTGACCGCGATCTCGCGGATCCCCCACCCCTCGATCTGGCGGAGGCTTCGCTCGATAAGCGGCTCGCCGCCCAGCGGCATGAGAGGCTTGGGAACATAAAGCGTCATCGGCCGCAGGCGGAGCCCCAGGCCGGCGGCCAGAACGACCGCCTTGCGGGGAACATTTTGGATTACAGGCATGCACCAGCTTCTTTCTCGATACAGTCCACGCCGGTCGCGCGTCCAGCAGGCGTTGGTGAAGTATGGCAGTTCGGCAGGGGTGGTTCAAGCGCGCGAAACTGTGCTAGAATACTACACAGCGATGACCGACATGAACGCCATGCCTACTCCACTGCCCCCGTCTCCCTCCCCTGCCCCACCTGCCCCGCCCCGGCGGGACAGCCATGATGGTTTTGACGAAATCATCGAGATCGAGGAGGATCTACGCCGACAGCGCCGGCACTTCTGGCGCCGCGTGCTGCTGGGTATCCTGGGATTGTTGGTCATCGCTATCATCCTGGCCCCGCGTCTGGCCTCGCTCGACGGTCCGCGCGAACGCCTGCTGGCGGTGATCAACCGCCGCTCGCA
>CAZYRQ010000228.1:0-4151 GCA_964649455.1 uncultured Lentisphaerales bacterium | reverse complement strand
CCGGCTGTAGTCGGCGTCCTCGAAGAAGAAGAAAAAGCCCTCGTCGAGCAGGCCGACCTCGCGCAAAACCCTGCCGCGGATCAGCAGGCAGGCCCCGGAGAGATAATCGACCGGCCCGTTAGGCGACGCTGCCGCGATTGGGAGTGCAAACGGCCAGAGCAGGCGCTTGCCCGCAGCGACGTGGACGCGGCCTTGGCCTTCCACCATCGGGACGCCGACCAGCCCCACCTGCTGATCCTCCAGCGCGGCGGCCATGCGCGCCAGCAGATCCTCCGGGCATTCGGTGTCGTTGTTCAGCAGCAGCACATGCTCGACGCCGGGGTGCTCCAGCGCCCGCCGGATGCCGAGATTGCAGCCCCCGGCAAAGCCGAGGTTGCGGTCTGCGCAGACTAGCGTGACACCCGCCGGGCAGGCTGCGGCCAGCTCCTCCCGCGTGTGTGCGGTCGATCCGTTGTCCACCACAATGACCATGGCGGGAGACAGGGTCTGGCGCTGATGCGACCCGCAGCAGGCGCGGGTCTCCCCCAATCGGTTGAAGTGGGGTATGACGACGGCGATGTTCATGCCTAAAACCCCTGGACAGGCACGAATGCCTGTCCCTCCTCTACGCCGACTCCCGCCAGCCGCCAGCTTCTGCGGCTCCCCCATTTTCTGAATCGCTGACACGCAGCCAGCGTCTGGACGCGGACGAGAACCCTGTGCTAAGATACGTCTTCTCAACGACGGACGGTCATCATGCGCTTCGGAATTGCGGAAACCGACATCACCCCCCGCGACGGAATGACGGCCATGAGCGGCTACGGTCGCAGACGCTATGCGCGAGGCGTGGTCTCGCCCCTGATGCTCGGCGCCGCCGTGATCGAGGACGACGCGGGCCGCCGCCATGCCCTGATCGCGGCCGATCTGCTCGGGTTCGACCGGACGACGACCCTGCTGCTCCGCCACCGCCTGGCCGGCGCGGGCTTCGCGCCGGAGCGTGTCATGCTGAACGCCTCGCACACGCACTACGGGCCGCCGACGCAGTTCGGCTTCTCCGCCGCCGTCGGCCCCGTGGATCCCTGGTACATCGCCTGGATGGAGGAGCGGGCGCTCGACACGGTGCAGGCCGCCTGCGCCGCGCTGGCGGAGGTCGAGCTGCGCTGCGGCAGCTTCCCGGCGCGCATCGGCCACAACCGCCGGCTGCGGCGGCTGACGCCGGCGCCCGGCGAAGCGGACGGCTATGACGAGCATGCCGCGTTCCTCTGGGCGCGCCCGAAGGATTCCCGCGGGCAGGAAGCGGTCCTGCTGGCGCACGGCTGCCATCCGGTCTTCTCGGGAGCGGAGGGGTATTGCGCGGACTGGCCCGGCGAGTTCAGGCGGCAGGGTACGCTGCGGCGTCCGGGCACGCGTTTTGCGTTCCTCCAGGGTTGTGGCGGCGACATCAACGGACCCGACAAAGAGCATTACGTTGCGGAAGGCGGGCGCCTGGCGGAGGATCTGATCTCGCAGTTGCGCGAGGAGACAACCCGGATCGTGAGCGGCGCCTTCGCCTGCGCGATCCAGGAGTCCCGTTTGACCTTTGGCCGTCGCTTCGGTGCGTCATGGGTGGAGAGGAACTTTCTGGAATCCGCGTCACCGCTGATGGCCCTCTACGCGCGCGAGCATCGTCACCATCCCGACACGCGCCGTTGCCTTCCCTACAGCGTGCAGGTCTGGCGCGCGGACGAATTCTCCATCATCGGCATGGAAGGCGAAGTCGCGAACGCCTACGCGGCCGTCGCGCGCGGCATGGCCGGCGGCGAGTGCATGGTGCTGGGATATTCCAACGCCGTGGAGTGCTATGTCCCCACCGAACAGATTCTGCGGGAGGGTGGATACGAGGCGGAGGATTCCTGCTGGGCCTACCGCCTGCCCGGCTTTCTGTCGGTCTCCACGCCGGCCGTGATACGGCGCACGCTTCAGCGTGCCGTGGACGCCGTGTCGCCGGCGGGAGTCCAAGGCGCGCGCGGATGCGCCATGAAAACAAAAGAAAAGGGCGCGAGGCCGCGATGAGCGAACTGGCAATTCTGGGGGGCAGCAAGGTCGTCAGGCTGAAGATGCCTGCTTGGCCAGTCGTCGAAAATGCCGAAAAGGACGCCGTTGCCGAGCTGATGAACAGCGGACGGTGGTGGATGGGCGAGAAGGTCGAGGCGTTCGAGCGCCGCTACGCCGAATATCACGACGCGGCCTTCGGCATCGCCTGCTGCAACGGCACCGTCGCCATCGAGATGGCGCTGGCCGGCTGCGGCATCGGCGCGGGCGACGAGGTGATCGTCCCGCCCTACTCGTTCATCGCCACGGCCTCCGCCGTGGTGACCGCGAACGCCGTGCCGGTGTTCGCGGATATCGAGCCGGATACGCTCAATCTGGATACCAACGCCGTCGAGGCGGCGATCACGGACCGGACCCGTGCGATTCTGCCGGTTCATTTCGGGGGACTCCCCTGCGACCTCGACCGTATTCTCGAAGTCGCGCGAAAACACAACCTGCATGTCGTCGAGGATGCCGCGCACTCGTGGGGCACCCAATGGCGGGGCAAGGGCGCCGGATCGTGGAGCGACGGGGGCACCTTCTCCTTCCAGATGTCCAAAAACATGACGTCCGGGGAGGGCGGCATCTTCATCACGAGCAAGCAGGCCGTGGCCGACCGCGCCTGGTCGTACCACCACATCGGCCGTGTCCGGGACGGGCAGTGGTACGAGCACCCCCTGTTGGGCACCAACTACCGCATGACGGAGTTCCAGGCGGCGATTCTGCTCTGCCAGCTCGACCGGCTGGAAAGCGATGTGGCGTTGCGGGAGCGCAACGCGGAGGCGCTCAACCGGCGGCTGGCGGCCCTGCCCGGCTTCCGGCTGCCGCGGCGCGAACCGCGCGTCACGCGCCGCGCGTGGCACATGTACGACGTGTTCTTTGCCCCTGAACACTGGGAGGGCGCCTCGCGCGCGCAGTTCCTGGCCGCGTTGCAGGCGGAGGGCGTGCCTTGTTCAGGCGGGTATGGCGAACCCTTGTACCGCCAGGGGGTTTTCCAGAGGATCGCCGCCGGCAAGGCCGGTTGCCCCTTCCGTTGCCCCTTCCGCAACGCACCGCCGCCGGACTACAGTCGTATCCGCCTGCCGAACGCCGAACGGGCCGTCCAGACCTCCATCTGGCTGCCGCACGCCGCGCTCCTCGGCACGGACGACTTTATCGCCCAGGTGTCCGACGCGTTCGAGAAGCTCTGGACCTGCCGGCAGGAACTGATCCGTGTGAAAAGCTAGGAGTCGCATGTGAAACTGTTGCGGGACCGCTTCTGGCTCTGGGGACACCCCGAAGGCCGCTACAACCACAAGTATGGCAACGAGAAGGAATCGCGCATGACGCCGATGGAGGGCGTTCTCTACCTCGGCGCGCGCAATGTCTTCATGGTGCCCGTCGGCGTCAACGTGAACCGACGCCAGTACAACAAGTCCTTCTCCTCGCTCAACCAGGTCGGCTGGGAAATCTACAATGCCGGCGGGAACCCGGCCGCCGTCGAGCCGCTCATCGAGGAGGCCAGGGCGTTCCCGAACATCGGCTGCGGCGTCTTCGACGACTTCGTCAGGGGCGGCTCGTACCGGAATATCCCCATCGAGAACCTGTTCGAGGTCAACCGCCGGATGCACGACAACGGCGTGCGCCGCCTCGACATGTGGATGGTGCTATACACCCACGAGTTCGGGGTCGATGCCCGGGGCGACGCGGAGTTCCATCCCTTCATCGCCCCCTTCGACGGCATCATCATGTGGACCTGGAAGGAGTCGGACGTTTCGCTGATCGACGCCAAGTTCGAGCTCTTCAAGCAGATGACAGCGGGCAAGCGGCGCATGCTCGGCTGCTATCTCTACAATTTCGGCGAGAACCGGCAGGCGACCGGCGCCGCCGTCCGCTGGCAGCTTGATCGCTACCGGGAGATGATCCGCGCCGGTGAGGCCGAGGGGGTCGTGCTGCACACCAACACGATGGCCGATCTGGACTACGAGGCCTACGACGTGGCAATCGACTGGATGCGGGTGCACGGTGACGAGCCGGCCGGGGCATAAAAACGGCTGTGGCACATGAATTGTCCAGTGAACCGCAAGGCGGTAATCAACATCGGTTCGGGCATCATCGAGGCC
>CAZYRQ010000227.1:0-4168 GCA_964649455.1 uncultured Lentisphaerales bacterium | reverse complement strand
AGACCTTGCCGCAGCCGCCGGTCGCCAGGATGGTGAACCCGGCGCGGATCGCGAATATGCCCTCGTCCCCCGGACCCAGGGCATAGGCGCCGATGCAACGGTTCGTGCCAGCGATTCCCAGCCGCGCCGTGGTCACGAGGTCGATCAGCCGCGCGTGCTCCAGAATGTGGATGTTGGGCGTCTGCTGCGCCTGCTGCAGCAGGGCCGTCTCGATCTGCTGGCCGGTGATGTCGCCCGAGTGGAGCACCCGGCGGCGGCTGTGTCCGCCCTCGCGCCCGAGATCGTAGCCGCTCCCGCTCTCCGCGGCGGCGTTGAAGCGCACGCCGAAGCGCTCGAGCTCGCGGATGCGCGCCGGGGCGTCCTCCACGATGCGCCGCACGACCGCCTCGTCGCAGAGCCCCGCTCCCGCGTCGAGCGTGTCGGCCACATGCTGCTCGAAGCTGTCGCCGGGCTCCATGACGCAGGCGATGCCGCCCTGCGCGTAGTTGCTGCTGCTCTCGGCCGAGTTCTTCTTGGTGATCAGCAGCACGCGCCCGTGCGGCGCCAAATGGATGGCGCTCAGCAGCCCGGCGATGCCGCTGCCGGCCACGAGAAAATCGCAATCGATCGTCCGCATCACGCCTTTCTTGACAGGGGTGCCATTTGCGAGGATATTATCACGTGCCGCCTCAAGTGGCTAGGCTGGAACATCGTGGCTAGGTTGGCACGTCGCGTGCGGGAGTCTGCGAAAAAATGATTCGTGCGAAAGTGATTGGCGCCACCGGGTACGGCGGCATCGGCATCGTCGAGCTGCTGCTGCAGCACCCCGGGGTCGAGCTCGTCGCGCTCGTCGCGCGCGAGGAGATCGGGCGGCCGATCGACGAGATCTACCCGCACCTGGCAGGCTTCTGCAGCCTGCCGGTGCTGGCCGCCGACGATCCGCGGGCCCAGGTGCCGGCCGACGTGGTTTTCTGCGCCACCCCCGACGGCGTCGGCATGATCCAGGCGCCGGAGATCCTCGCCGGCGGCGCGCGGCTGATCGACTACAGCGGCGATTTTCGCTTCACGACGCCCGAGGCCTACCGGGACTACGCCACGCGCATCGGTCGCGACCCCGTCCATGCTTCGCCCGCGCTGCTGGGGCGCAATGTCTATGGCCTCGTCGAACTCCACCGCGACGCCATCCGTGCCGCGAGCCTCGTCGGCAACCCCGGCTGCTTCGCGGTCAGCTGCATCCTGGGCCTCGCGCCCGCCCTGCAAGGCGGCCTGATCGAGCCCGTCGGCCCCATCTGCGACTGCAAGACCGGCGTCTCCGGCGCGGGCAAGAAGCTCAACGCCCAGTTCCACTACCCCGCGCGCTACGAGCAGATGAACGCCTACCGCCTCTCCGGCCACCAGCACGTCTGCGAGGTCGAGCGCGAACTGGGCCTGCTGGCGGGCCGCGAGGTGCGCGTCACCTTCACCGCGCAGGTCGTTCCCGTCTGCCGCGGCATCCTCTCCACGCTCTACGGCACGCTGACCCGCCCCTGCACGGAGGAGGAAATGCTTGCGCACTACCGCGGTTTTTACAAAGATAGTCCCTTTGTCCGGGTCTATGGCAGCCAGAAGGCGATCGGTACGATGCATGTCCGCGGCACCAACTTCTGCAACCTGACCGTCAGTGTGGATGCGCGCTGCAACCGCCTGCGGATCGTCTCGCATATCGACAACCTCATGAAGGGCCAGGCGGGATCGGCGCTGCAGAACATGAACACGATGTTCGGCCTGCCCGAGACCACCGGACTCCTGCGTCCCGCGAGTTACCCCTGATTATGGCTACGCAAGTCAAGAAAATCGCCAAGCCGGCCCATCCGCAGAAGCCAACTCCGCGCCCGCGTCCCGGACTCGGACGCGGACTGGGCGCGCTGCTGGGGACGTCCACGGAGCCGCCGGCGGCCACGGTCGAGCCGGTGGCCGCGACGCCGGATCCCGCGCCACCGCCCGCCGCGGAACCCGTTGTGGCGCCCGGCTCGGGAAGCATCCTCCGGGTTGCGGTCGACCAGATCGCGCGCTCGCCCTGGCAGCCGCGCCATGTTTTCGAGGCGGCCGCGCTGCAGGAACTGGCCGACTCGATCAAGGCGCATGGCGTCATCCAGCCGCTCCTCTGCCGACGCGCGACGGCCCCGGCCACGGGCTACGAGCTGATCGCCGGCGAACGGCGCCTGCGCGCGGCCATCGATGCCGGCCTCGCCGAGGTGCCGGTGATCCTCGTCGACGCCCCCGACCGCCAGGCGGCCGAGATGGCCATCATCGAGAACATCCAGCGCGAGGATCTGAATGTCATCGAGGAGGCCGAGGGCTACCGCTCGCTCGCGGAGCATTTCGGGCTGACCCAGCAGGAGGTTGCCGACCGCGTCGGCAAGGGCCGCGCCAGCGTCGCCAACGCGCTGCGCCTGCTGGAGCTGCCGGACGAGGTCAAGCAGCTCCTCGCCACCGGCATGCTCTCGGCGGGCCATGCCAAGGTCCTGCTCTCGCTGCCCGACGAGAAGGAGCAGACCCTCCTTGCGCGCCGCTGCGTGACCGAGGGCCAGACCGTCCGCGCGCTGGAACGGCTCATCCAGCGCCGACAGACCGAGAAGGCCGAGTCGACCGCGAAGCAGTCCGACATCCCCGAAAGCCACCTGCGCTACCTGCTCGAACGCCTCCACGCGCGGCTGGAGACGCAGATCCGGCTGCAGCCGACCGTCACCCACGCCAATGGCAAGCGTACCAAAGGCTGCATCGAGATCGACTTCTTCGACAATGCGGATCTCGACCGACTCCTGGGACTCATCGGTGTGCAGGTGGAGTAGGGCTGGACTGCCCGTGGGCCCTGCAGCACGGCATGTTGGATTCCCGGACAATCCATTCCAAGAGGCCTCCGGCGGTCGGCAGGCACGCGTTGGGTCAGGTGATTGAACAAGCTGGGTCCACTTTGACGGCTTGCCTCGGCTTGACGGGTTTCCTGTTCCTCGCCGCAGCCGCCGGCTGCCGTCCGGTCACCCGCCCCGCCGCAGCACCGCCGGCCGACGTGCGCGTGCCCCGCGCGCCGGTGCCGGCCGACCTCGGTTCCAACGCCCTCGCGCGCGTGGCGCAGCTCGCCGCCCTCGGTCCGCGCGACGCGGGCACCCCGGGCGCCGCCCGCGCCGCAGACTGGATCGCCGACCAGTTGCGGGCCATCGGACTCGATGTCGTCCGCGACACCTTCGAGGACGACACCCCGGGCGGCCGCCGAACCTTTCACAATGTCCTCGGCCGCCTGCCCGGCGCGCAGGAGGGCACCCTGCTCCTGCTCTCGCATTTCGACACGAAGGCCGGCATCGCGCCGGACTTCATCGGCGCGAACGACGGCGGCTCGTCGACGGGCCTGCTGCTCGCCCTGGCGGAGTGGATCTCCCGGCAGCCGCAGCGCCTCGGTGTCGACTTTGCCTTTCTCGACGGCGAGGAGTGCCTGTACAGCTATCAGGCGAACGACGGACTGCATGGCAGCCGGCGGCTGGCGCGCCAGTTGAAGAAGGAGAGTGCGCCGCTCCGCACCGTCATCCTGCTCGACATGATCGGCGACCATGATCTGCGATTCACCGTGCCGCGCAACAGCACACCGGCGCTCAAGCTGCTGCTGCTCGACGCCGCCGCGGCCCAGGGGTGCCGCGACCGCGTCACCCTGCTGGACAACGAGATTCTGGACGACCACCAGCCCTTCCTCGACCAGGGCTTCCCCGCCATCGACTTGATCGATTTCGACTACGGCACGCGCCCCGGGGCCAACGACCTCTGGCACACGCCCGACGACACACTCGACCAGCTCTCGGCCGACAGCCTGCAGATGGCGGGCGCCGTGACGCTCGAGATGCTGCGGCGCATCGAGGATCAGGATCCGTGCGCGCGGAACGTGCCGCAATGCGGAGTCGGACAGGGCGGCGGAAGTAAATAGTCATTTCCGCTCCATGCATAGTCATCGGCAATTGAATGGGCTTGAGACGCAGCTAGTATTGCCATGAACAACAATTCGGAGTAGTCTAGCATTTATTTGATTTGATTTTAGGTTTACTGATCATCAGTCGCGGAAACGCCGACCCGAGGATCGAGATCCGATGCCTGACATTTTCAAACCCTTGTTCAGCCCCAATCTCCTCGCCCGCCGCCTGACCGGCTACGCGCCACCCTCGTC
>CAZYRQ010000226.1:0-4174 GCA_964649455.1 uncultured Lentisphaerales bacterium | reverse complement strand
CGATGAGGGCGGGATCGGTGCGGGCGGCGGCGGGGTTGGCGTCGATGCGGAGGATCGCGCGGCATTTTTCCTGGTCGGGCCAGAGGCCGGGGTGATCGGGGATGGCATGGAGTTTATCGACGAGGAGGAGATCGGCATTTTCGCGGACGACTTCCTCGGACGTCAGCAGTTGGCGGTGGACGTGAAAGGCCAGGCGGACGGCTGAACGAACCAGGCATTGGTCGTAGAGGGTGTTGTAGCGGCGCAGGCCCTGGTGGCGGTAGGTGATGCGGGAGAACAGGGCGTGAAGAACGTCGCGGTATGGGCGCAGATCGGCGGCGCGGGGCGAGCCGAGGCCTTCGTGGACGATGTCGTTGAGCCAGGAGGGGAAGGAGGCGAGATCGCCGTACTGTTCGTAGACGGAGGCTGTATCGCGGTTGACGGAGAGGGCGCCGGAGGCGGCGGCGTGGCGTTCGTCGAGGTAGCGGGTGGTGATGGTGGCCTGGGTTTTGCAAGCCGGGGTGTCGGGATCGAACGCGGCGAGCCTGGCGGGGGTGTCGGGGGCGGTGTCGAGCTGCTGGGTGTCGTATTTGATGCGGAGCTGGTAGAAGGCGACGGGGGGTAGCTTGAGATGGGCCATGCGGGAGATTTGCTGAACCATGGGCCCGGCTTCGGCGGCGCGAATGGCATTGAGCGCGGCAATGCTGGTGTTCTGCTCTTCGCCGAGCTGGCGGTCGAGGATATCGGCGTTGGCCTTGTTGAGCAGGATCAGGGCGGTTTCGCCGGGGCCGCCATCGACCTGGCGGAGGCAGCGGCAGGAGGTCTGGAGGACCATGTTGCGGGGGCAGTCGCCCTCCTGGGAGAGGATGACGCCGGTGAGGCTGCGGCAATCCCAGCCTTCCTTGCCGATCTGGACGAGCAGGACAATCTGCCGACGGGAAACGGGATCGTCGAGGAGGGCGAAGTCGGCGGCGGCATCGGGAGGGACGCGGTGCGTCTTGTTGCCCTGGTGGTAGCGGAGGATGCGGTCCGGCGGGATGCCAAGCTCGCCGACGAGCATCGGGTAGATCTCCTCTTCGAGACGGGCGATCGTGCCGCAGTAGATGGCCAGCTTGGCGCAGGCGCCGCTGGCGTAGGTTTTGGTACCATAGTCGCGCAGGAAGCGCTGAACACCGGTGCGAACGATTTCGATGGACTGGAGGCCGGTGGCGACTTCGAGCCGGGGTTTCTTAAGAAAATCGGCAATAGCGGTGGCCAGCGGGTAGTAGTAGACGGTGTTGGCGATGGTGGCGGAGCGGATTTCGACGGGGCCGACCTCAACGGCGCGGGGAGCATCGTGGTAGGGCGTACCGGAGAAGCCAAGGACGGCGTTTTTCTGGCCGGCGCGGCACCATCCGTTGACAACGGCACGGAGCTTGATGTCGCCGCGTGCGGCGCGCTGGACTTCGTCGATGAAGATCTGCAGCCGGGGGATCGTGCCGATGAGGTGGCGAAGCTCGTTGGCGAGGCGTTCCTTTTCCTCGTCGTTGCGTTCGATGAGCTGAAGATGGTCGTCGAGTTCCACGCGGTCGAGAATGACTTTTTCGGCGTTGACGACGAGGACGAGGCCCGTCAGATCCTCGAAGGGTTTGTGGGCGGCGACCTTTTGCGCGTTGGGATTGCGGGCGCGATTGCTCTTCTTGGCGGATTTGGGTTGGTCGAGAACCTCGAACTTGATGAGCTTGCGCATGTTGGAAGCGGCCGGCTCGGGAAGAACCCAGGTGGGGTCGAAATGTTCGATAGTCCTCAGGCTGGGAATGATCGAGCTTTTCAAGCCGGACGGGGCGAGGACAATGAAGTTGCGGGCAAAGGCGGTGTTTTCAGGTTCATTGACCGCGAAATAGAGGTCGAGATAAATGAAGGCGGCCATGAGGAAGGTTTTGCCGGCGCCCATGGGCAGGGAAAAGAGATAATCGGGGTACGTGGCCTCGTAGAAGATATTGTCAAAGGATTCGGCGAACGAATGATCGGCGGGGTGCTCGGTCAAGTGACGTTCGAAGGTATCCGCAAACGTGCCTGTTCGACGGCCTTTTATCTGTTCATCGATGGAATTGCAGAGTTGGAAGAGCGCAAGCGCTGCGGAGTCGGCGTTGAAGCGATCGCGGGCGACCTGGCTGATCCGGGCGCGGGCGAGGTCAATGGGCTGATTGAAAGAGCCAGCGGCAAAAAGCCGGGCCAACGGCTGCCCCTGGCCGGCAATCTTGAGGTAGAGATAGGTCTCGATGGCGGCGATCTGCGTTTCACGCAAGGCGCCGCGCCGGCGGATATATTGAAGAAGTTGGGTGACCGGGCAGTCCGGCAGAGCCAACCATTGGCGGCACTTTTCCTGGATGATCGCGTAAAACATACAGGCATTGATGTTAGCGGATTGGCTCTTGAAATACAGCCCAAAAGAGGTTGCGGCCCAAGAGGGCTCTACGTGGTGGTGTTGTGGCCGGAACGGCCGGAATGGCGGGACGGCCGGGACGACCGGAACTGCCGGGAGTGTGGTGAGTGGGGAGTAGTGAGTGGTGAGTGGGGAGTGGTGAGTGGGGAGTGGGGAGAGGGGAGACGGGAGGCGGGAGACGGGAGGCGGGGGAGAGCAGTCGGCAGTGGGCAGTGGGCAGGGAGGGGGACGGGAGACGGGAGACGGGAGACAGCCTCGCGCGGAGACGCGGGGACGGGAGGCGGGGGCTCCCTACCCTTTTGGGCACCCGGGCGGACAGGAATCCAGAAGCTGGATGAGTTGCCCGCGCAGCAAGGGAAGTTTGTTCGCGGCAACGTCCCAGACGATCTGGTAGTCGACCCCGAAATAGCCGTGGATCAGGCGGTCGCGGATGCCTGTGATCTTGCGCCATTCAATCTGGGGATGCAGGGCCTTGACTTCGTCGGGGATCTTCTTGCCGGCCTCGCCGATGATCTCAAGACTGCGGACAAAGGCTCGCTTCAGAACCGGATCGGCATTGAAATGATCAAAGTCCTGGCCGGTCAACTGGGATTGAATGAAGGCAATCTCGTCAAGCATGTGCCGGATGTATTCACGCGGCGATATCGACATGCCTGACCTCCTTGAGGATGTGCGGGCCGATGTACGGGCTGAGGGATTCGCGCGTGACCAGGTCGACACGACGCCCCAGAATCTTTTCGAGCAACAGGGAAACGTCCATGAAGTTGTCGAAGGTGTGCTGTCCGGGAAGGAAATCGATCAAGATGTCTATGTCGCTGTCGGGCGTCTGTTCGTTGCGGATGAATGAACCAAACAACCCGATCTGGCCGACGCCGAAACGGGCCAGGTCGGACCGGATGTCGCGAATCTTCCGGATGATGGCTTCGATGTCTGTCGGGGGCGTTTTCATCGCTCGGGGTTCTTGGCGTTTATGGGGGGATTGTAGCAGATGCAGAATGATTGTGCCAGAAGTGAACGGGGGGGGAGGCGACGGGAGACGGGAGGCGGGAGTAGTGAGTAGTGAGTGGGGAGTGGGGAGTGGGGAGTGGGGAGTGAGGAGAGGAATTTAACGCAGAGGCGCAGAGACGCAGGGAAGAGGCTACGGATGGCGCGGATGACGCGGAGGGGGCGCGGGGATCAGTGGGCAGTTGCGGCTCGCCGGGACGGCGCGCCCTTCTACCCTGCCTGAATAGCGGGCGGGGTTAGCGGACCATCAAGGTCGTGGCGGCGGGGGGCGGAATGTAGGTGATCTCGCCTGCGGCATAGAGATCGTTTGTGACCGTCAGGATGGCGGTGCTGGAAGCAGTACCGAGCCGGTTGGTGCTGGTCTGCTGCAAGGAGTAGGTGTAGCCCTGCAGATCGAAGGTCACCGTGCCGGCGCGAACGATGTGCGTATGATTGGTGACGTTTTCGTGCCACTTCACGGTGTAGGGGGCGTCGGTTAGTTGGAAGACGGCCGTGTCGTTCGTAAAGGGGACGGCGTTGGGCAGCCAGTTGGCCGGATTGTGGAAACTTCCGCCTGCGGTGTTGGTCCAAACCATGACATCAGCCCGTACGACGGAAAGGCTCGCAAGGTTCAGTATTGCGGCGAGGGCTAAGTACTTCTGATTCATAAACTGTCTCCCGGTTATGATAAAAAGTATCATAAAACGGGAGGAATGGGAAGCGGGGAGTGGCAGCGGTTCCAAATCATTCGCCAATACAGGAGATGCGGCAGGCGAAGCGCGACAA
>CAZYRQ010000225.1:0-4185 GCA_964649455.1 uncultured Lentisphaerales bacterium | reverse complement strand
CGGTACCACAACTTTCGCATCGCTTCCGCCTCCGCCACGCTGCCCCGGCCCCTCAATCCCTCGTCACGCCGGTTCCCACCACGGAGAACGCAATCCCCGCCGAGGTCGTGATCCGCACGCCGTCGCCCTGGAAAAGCCAGGGCGCGTTCGTCAAAACCAGCAGCCGGTCCGCGGCGATGGGCCGCGCTACGCCGCCCCCATCGCCTTGATCGCCCCCCCCCCAGCAGCGTCTCGTCGGCCACCCGCGGCGAGAAACAGAACCAGTATTAACGCCGCCTTAGCGGACGACGACCGGCCCCAGGCGCACGGCCCGACGGGCAAAGGCGTCGCGCAGGGCCGCCGTGGTGAAGGCGGGCAGATCGGCCTCGCTCCACCCGCTGCCGATGTCGTCGAGGTAGTGCGCGTCCGACGAGCGCACCAGGGCATGCGGCGTAGTCCGGTCATGCCAGTCCGCGGGATCGGCGAAGCGGCTCAGCTCCATCGCGTCGAAGCCCTCGTCGCCCGAGAGGACGCCGAGCTGCGAGAAGAAACTGTTGACCGGCCGGTCGACATGGCAGGCGAGGAAGAGTCCGCCGAGCGCATGCGTCCGGGCGCCGATGTCGCGCAGGGCGTGGCGCGAGGCCCCCGCCAGCAGCCGCCACTCCAGCTCGATGATCGTCTCGTCCGGCAGCACCACTGGCTGGTCGCCGAACACCTCGGGCTGGTTGACGCGCGCCGGGAGGGAGGCGTAGATCCATTCCGTCATGGCCGCCGCCTGTTCGAGCGTGTCGAAGAGTGCCAGGGTATGCACCTCCTCGGCGGTGCAGACCTCGAGGCCGAAGAGGCAGGCGAGGCCGGCCGCGCGGCAGCAGGTGGCCAGCGCCGGCGTGTTGCGCGCGCTGTTGTGATCCACGAGCGCGATCGCGTCGAGCCCCGCCGCGACCGCGCGCGGCACGATCGCGCGCGGCGACATTTCGAGGTCGGCGCATGGCGAGAGGCAGGAGTGGATGTGCAGATCGAACCTCACGCCGGGTCGCGTCCCCCATGGCCGCGGAAGCGCCGCCGGATGCCCGTGACCCCCGCCACGACCACATAGATCGCGGCCGCCAGCTCGACGATCGTCGCGCCCGCCGGCCAGCCGGGCCCGTAGCTCGCGGCCAGACCGCCGACGGTGACGACCAGCACCAGGAGCGAGGCCAGTGCCATCATGCGCCCGAGCCGCCGCGTGACGAGGCCGGCTGTGGCGCCCGGCAGCGTCAGCAGCGCCAGCGCCAGCACGATGCCCACCACTTGGACGAGCAGCACGATCGTCAGCGCGGTCAGCGCCATGAAGAGCAGTTCGTAGCGCTCGACATGCACGCCCCGCAGACGGGCCATCTCGGCGTTGAAGCCGATCAACAGGAAGCGGTCGTGGAAGAGCGCCATCAGGCCGGCGACGCCCACGTTGAGGATCGCCATCAGCCAGAGGTCGGCGGGGCCGACCATCAGGATGTTGCCGAACAGGTAGCTCATCAGATCCGTCTGGTAGCCGGGGGTGGCCGCCAGGAAGGAGACGCCCAGCGCCATGCCGACCGCCCAGACCGCGCTGAGGACGGAGTCGGGACGGAAGCGGCTGCGGAGCGTGGTGAATCCGACGAGCAGCGCCGCAGCGACGGCGGCGGCCGCCGCTCCGAGCGCGGGACTCATCCAGGCGACGCCATGGACGCGCTGCAGGTAGACGGCCCCGCCGATGCCCGCCAGGATGCAGTGCGAGATGGCCCCGGCGACATAGGTGCTGCGCCGCACGACGACCCAGCAGCCCATGACCCCCGCGGGAACCGCCGCCAGCAGGGCCGCCAGCACCGCGAACTGGAGGAACCGGAACGCGGACAGATCGTGGAGAAACGTCATCGTGTCTCGTCCCGGCGCGCCGGCTTGGCCGGCGCTAGATCTCGAGGTTCAGGTACTTGCACTCGCGCGCGCTGAGCTTCACCTGCAACGCCTCGAAGCACGAGCGCGTCTCGGCGATCGTCCGCGGACCGATGAGCGGGAAGGTCGGAAACGACTGGTGCAACACCCAGGCCAGCGCCACGTTGATCGGCTCGCATCCCTTCTGCTTCGCCAGCTCGATCGCCCGCGCCTGGCGCGTGAAGTTCCCATCAGAGTACCAGCTCTTCACCAGCGAGGCGTCCTCGCGCAGGTCGGGACGCGCCCGCGAGGGCACGAAGAAGCCGCGCGCCTGGCTCGACCAGGGCAGCAGCGCGATCTGCGTCTTCTTGAGGAAGGCGCGCGAGGCGGCGTCGTGCGCGTGCAGGCAGCCGCCCCAGACCGGCTGGACCATTTCCGCCAGCGAGAGGTTGTTCGAGAGCACCGAGAAGCCCTGCAGCCCCTTGCGGCGCGCATAGGCATTGGCCTTCTTCACGCGCTCGATCGTCCAGTTGCTGCCGCCGAAGGCCTTGATCCTGCCGGCGCGCACCAGTTCGTTGAGCACATCGATGAAGCGCCCGACGGGGATGTCGAGGTTGTCCCGGTGCATCATATAGATGTCGGTCGATTCGAGTCCCAGCCAGCCGAGTTGCTCGTCGAGCTGCAGGGGAATGACTTCCGGGAAGCAGTTGGGCGTGTGGACGCCCTTGGTGATCAGCACGACCTGGTCGCGGACGCCCCGCTCGCGGATCCAGCGTCCCAGCAGCACCGAGCGTTCCCGCCCGTAGATGTGCGCCGTGTCGAAGACGTTGCCGCCGCGCATGAAGTAGTCGTCGAACATCGCCGCGGCATGCGGCATGGTGTTCTGGTTGTCGACGCCCATGACCAGTCGCGAGAGGGGTTTGTCGAGATGCAGGACGCGCCCGTCGGGCGCGGGCGTGCCGGCGCGCCGCGCGAGGGGCCGGTTGGCCGGCGTCAGGCGACCGAGCGCCTCAGGCTTCTCCTCGTCGTAGACGAGTCCGATCGCGGCGCGCCAGGCGTCCTGCGTCTGGAGATTGCCGAGCGTATCGTCCCAGGTCATCGCCGGCGCCTCGGCCTGCCGCGCGCCCGCGAGGATGGCGCGTCCGCAAACGTCCGCCTCGTACACGTAGCTCGTGAGGTCTGTGGGAATGTCGATGACCTCCTCGTCCTGCCCCTGCCGCCGGACGATGATCTTGCCGGGCATGGCGCCGCTGCGGGCCGCCACGTAGGGATTGGGCAGGAAGATGCTGCCCCTGCTGCCGAAGATGCGCACGACATTCTCCTCGGACACGCCCACGCCGGTGGAGATCGTCGCCACGATGCCGTTGTCGAACTTCAGGGTGCCGACCGCCCAGCCGTCGACCTGGGTTGCGGGATGCAGCCAGCCGGCTCCGGTCACGGCCACGGGATTGGCGAAGGGCCGCCCCGTCGCCGCGCCCGCGATGAGTCGCACGATGGAGGTCGTGTAGCCACCGACATCGAGGATGCCGCCGCCGCCGAGCGCGTTCTTCCAGAGGCGGGATTCGGGCGCGAAGCCCGCCTGGAAGGCGAAGGTGGCCTGCACCACGGCCACGTCGCCGATGACCTTGTCGCGGAGCAGCTCCACGAGGCGCGCCGTCTGCGGATGGCAGCGGTACATGAAGGCCTCCATGAGGAAGACCCCGTTCTCGGCCGCGGCGTTCAGCATCGTCTGCGTCAGGTAGGCGTTGATCGCGGCCGGCTTCTCGACCAGCACATGCTTGCCGGCCTCGGCGGCCTTGATGGCCCATTCGGGGTGCATCGGATGCGGCGTGGCGACGTAGACCGCCTGCACCTCGGTATCGGCCAGCAGGGCCTCGTAGCTGCCATGCGCGCGGATCCCGCCCCATTTGGCGGCAAAGGCGTCCGCCTTCGCCTGCGTCCGCGAGCCCACCGCGACCAGCCGCCCCGTCTGCGACCGGGTCACGCCGTCGGCAAAGGCATTGGCGATCGATCCAGCACCCAGAATACCCCAGCATACCGGTTTGGCCATATGCGTCATCCCTGAATAAGACCTGCGCGACGTTCGACCTCTGATCCGCCAGGGACTGGGCCGCCGCACCGGGATATGTTGGCGGAAGCCGTTGGCGAATGCAAGCGGAAGATAGTCTTATTGGGATCAATCGGGCGCGCCGGCCGCGTTCCGGCGGGCCTCGATCCGGAATTCGACAACGGGAAAGCCGTCGCGCAGGAGGCTGGGCAGCCACCGCCAGAGCGGGAGTTGTCGGGCGCGCCAGGCCTGTATAATCTCTTTGGATGAGC
>CAZYRQ010000224.1:0-4197 GCA_964649455.1 uncultured Lentisphaerales bacterium | reverse complement strand
TCATCCACCTCAACAGCGACGGCTGCTTCCTGATCGGCTGCCTCTGGTTCGAGCGTCTGACCGGGCGCGGCATCCTCGACAATCCCTTCAAGCCCGACACCATGAGCGACGCCACCGCCGGTTTCCTGCGCGGCATCGCCCACACGATCGCGCAGGAGCCCTGACCGCCTCCGCCTTCAAGGAATCGCGCGCATGAAGATCCTCTCCCTCGACAGCGTCGGCGGCGCCAGCGGCGACATGCTTCTCGGGGCGCTCGTCGATCTGGGCGCCGATCTCGACCGCGTCGCGGCGCTCGTCCGGTCGGTCGTGCCCGAGCCGCTGGCCATCACCCGCCAGCCTGCCGCCGATGCGGGCCTGCACGGCACGCGCATCCGCATCACGCCCGAAGCCACGACCGCCTGGATCGCACCGCACGCGGCGCCGGCGGCGGTGGTGCCCGCGATTCACCACGATCATTCCCACGCGCATCCGCACCCGCACGACCGCGCGCATGAGCACGCGCACGAACCGACCTGCGGCATGGATCCAGGTGCCGAAACCCGCCCGTCGCACGCGCCGCACCGCGGGCTCGGCGATATTTTGGCGCTCATCGGCGCGGCGGAGATGCCGGCGCGCACGCGGCGCCTGGCCGAGGCGACGTTCCGCCGCCTGGCCGAGGCCGAGGCGCGCATCCACAACACCACACCCGAAGCGATCCACTTCCACGAGGTCGGCGCCGCCGACGCCATCGCCGACATCGTCGGCTGCTGCTTCGCGCTGGAACTGCTCGGCATCGGGGCGGTCCGCGTCGGCCCCCTGCCGGCGGGCTGCGGCACGATCCGCTGCGCGCATGGCGAGATGCCGAATCCCGCGCCCGCCACGCAGGTGCTGCTGCAGGATTTTGTCGTGACGCAGACCGACGAGCCCTTCGAGCTGGTCACGCCCACGGGCGCCGCCCTGCTGGCCACGTGGCGGGCCGAGCTGGAGCCGGCGCCGGAGGCGGGGCGGATTCTCGGTTCGGGCATGGGCTTCGGCTCGCGGCGGCTGAGCCACCGGCCCAACGTGCTGCGCGCGACGCTGCTGGCGGTGGATCTCGATCCCGGCGACCGCGAGGCGCTGACCGTGCTGGAGACGAATCTGGACGACGTCAATCCGCAATGGGTCGGCGACCTGATCGAGCGTCTGCTGGCGGCGGGCGCGCGGGACGCCTGGGCCGTGCCGATCATCATGAAGAAGGGGCGTCCGGCCCTGACGCTCGGCGTGCTCTGCGCGCCCGGCGACGCCGAGGCGCTGCGGCGCCTGATCTTCCAGGCCACGCCGACCTTCGGCATCCGCGCGTGGGCGGTGGACCGCACGGCGCTGGCCCGGCGGCACGAGACGGCACAGACGCCCTACGGCCCCGTGCGCGTCAAGGTGGGCGACTTCGAGGGCCGGCCGATCACCCGCACGCCCGAGTTCGACGACTGCGCTGCCCGCGCCCGCGAGGCGGGCGTCACCCCGCGCCAGGTCGCCGAGGCCGCCATGCGGGTGTGTAGCGATTAACCGCTCGTCCTCGTTCTCGACCAGTTTGACCGTGAGTGAGACGGTAAGTGAACACGCAAGGCATTGCATCGCACGCGTGAAATGGCTATGATGTCTGGAATGCCGCCAACCGGCAGAGAGAAAGTGATTTTGCCATGGCGGACACGAATCGCACGCATCTCTTCTCGGCCTTCTCGGAAGACTACTTCCGCACGATCAGCCCAGCAGGTGTCCGGCAGCGGGTCGGCCTCTGCGGCCTCGACTACCCGGGCTGCTGGGATACCAAGCTCAATCCCGCCGACGGCGTCCTCTACTATGCGCCATCCAGCGCCTCGGGACACGCCACCCATACGCGCCTCGTGGCCTACGACTACGAATCGGACACAGCCCGGATCTGCTTCAAGTCGGAGGATGTGGTGCTGCCGATGCCGCGGCAGATGCCGGTCACCAAGCTGCACGAGTCGCTGACCTTCCTGCCCGACGGGCGGCTCTTCGCCACGACGCACACGACCGACCGCGCGCCGCAGCAGCCCGAATGGATGCCGTTCGCCCACCATGCCCACATCTGGGAGGGGTGGCCGGGGTCGACCATGGTCTGCTATGACCCGAAGACCGGGCGAACCGAGAACTGGGGCGTGCCCGCGCCGCGCGAGACGATCTACGGGGCCACCTACGACGCGCGCCACAACGCGATCTACATGATCGGCTTCATGCGGGGCCATGTCTACCGCTTCGACCTCGCCACGCACCAGATCCGCGACCTCGGCAAGGCCGCCGAAGTCTTCTGCTACCGGCTGCACGCCGGCCCCGACGGGCACATCTACGGCTGCACCAAGTCCGGCTTCCTCTGGCGCGTCAACGTCGACACCCAGCGGATCGAAGACCTCGACTGGCGCGTGCCCGAGTATCCCGGCAACTACACCAATAACACTTGGTACCGGTACATGTCGTATGCCAGCAACATCGACGACCATACCTTCCTCTTCACGCCGATCTTCGCGGACGAGATCTTCGCCTTCGACACGCGCACGCGGCGCGTGCGTTCCATCGGTCGCAAGGCCCCCTTCGACGATCTCGTCGCCGAGATGCCCACGGGCCTGGCGATCAACGAGTTCGCCGTCGACCGCGAGGGCGTGCTCTGGTACCCCCTCACCGTCTACCAGTTCCAGAAATCGCCCGACGACCACCGCCTCTACGCCCTGCCGGACTATCTCATGCGCTGGGACTACCGCCGCGGCGAGGCACCGGAATGTCTCGGCGTGATCGGCACGCCCGGGCACCTCCACGGGCAGACCTCCGCCTGCGTCATCGACCAGGCGCGCGACCGGCTCTTCCTGATCGACAGCGGCGGGAACACCGACGGGCTCAGCTTGCTGGCCATCGATCTCGCGCAATTCCGGCCACGGCGCCATGAGCGCGGGCCGACGGCCACCGACCCCCGCTTCCACCCGGCGCCCATGACGCCCGAGCAGATCCGGGCGTTCCACAAGCGCGGCAAGGCGATCGAAGAGGTCACGCAGGACAATCCCTTCTACGCCTTTCCGATCGAGAAGGTCACGCCGATCCGCCTTTGGCGCCACGTGCCGCACACGGCGATCGAGGAGTCCAAGGTCATCGGACTGGTGTGGGACTGCGAGCAGGTGCTGCACGGCCTCTGCGGCGACCAGGCGCGCTACTGCTTCACGATCCGCGACCGCCGCCTGGCCTCCTTCGGGCCGCTGGACGAGGCCGCGCCCGCCTACCGCGACTGGCTGGCCGCCGCCTGCGACCCGGCCCGTCGCCCGCCCTTGACCGGCCTGCCGACGCTGCCGCACGTGGCCGGGCGCCAGTACCTGGCCAAGCCGAGCGCCTGGATCGACTGGAACGGCGGGCGCATGATCGTCGGCACGCGCGACGGCCTGCTGGCCATCGTCAAGGGCCCGGAAGCCTTTGCCCTGGGCAACGCCGCGCCCTACGGGCCGATCCGCTCGCTTTGCGCCAACTCCGCTCGCACGCGCCTCTGGGGCACGGCCGGCGACGACGAGGACATGGGGACGGTCTTCTACTACGACGACACCGCGGGCCTCCGCCAGCTCGGCTTCCTCGTCTACAACATCCACGGCTACTTCGACGGGCCGTCGGCCAGCAACATCCTGTCGAGCATCGCGGTGAGCCCCGACGAGCGCCTGATCGCCGTCGGCGGGGCCGACCGCATCGGCGCCATCCATCTCGCCACCCTCGGCTAGGAGACCCCCATGACGCCGGCACCGCGGCAACAGGCCCTGCGTATCGGCTGGCGCCGCGCGAGGTGACGACAACGGCGAACCCTGGTTCTCGCGGCAGGGCGACGGGACGGACGCACCCCGAGGCGAGCGGGCGGCGTGCCGGAGGCTTGCTTTCCGCGCCGGATCCTGCCATAATTCCAGTACTCAACACACAACCTGGATGTTCGGCCATCGAAGTCCGTGGTGCGTTGCCCATGCGTAGCTGCGTCGATGCTCTCTCCTGCGGGAGAACCGCCGTTCACGAGAACAAGGAGTGCGCACGATGCAAGACGCAGGCAACAGGCAAACATGTCAACTCGGCAAGGCGATGGCAGCCTTGGCGGCCATCCTCGTAATGGCCGCCGGTTGCGGTCCGAGGCCGGTCAGCGACGAGGCCGCGGTGAAGGTGAAGTTCGCCTCCGAGGAACTCGACGGCGACTTCATGACGGTCTGG
>CAZYRQ010000223.1:0-4213 GCA_964649455.1 uncultured Lentisphaerales bacterium | reverse complement strand
GCGAAATTCTTCTGAATTCTGTATTCTGGCTCCTGAATTCTGGGTGCGCATCCACAATTGTGGATCGCACCCAAAGGCCGTTAGCGATGAAACAATATCTTGATTTCACTTGCCATGTCAATCAGTTTCGCTCAATATCTCCACCAACGCGGAGATAGCCGGAAACGGCTCAATCACTTGTTCGGCAGCCAGAGGATATGAGATGAACCAGAATGAGAACGCGTTTCGGAGAGTCTTCGGTCGGTCACGTGTGTTCCTGCCCGTCAATCACCCTGTCACGAAGGAGACGGCGATACAGAGTATTGACACGGCTGTTCGGTCTGGAGCGGATGGCATATTCCTGATCAACCAAGGGATGTCTTCTGCCCAAGTTCTCAACTTCATCCCGCAAGTGCATCAACGGCACGCGGGCCTTTGGATTGGGGTGAATCTGCTCAGCACAAAGCCGGAAGAGGTCATCAGTCTCATCGCCAGCCTCCCGGTCGGCGGCATCTGGTCCGACAATGCCGACATTGATGAGCAGTCGGACGCGCAACCCGCTGGCGAGCGGTTTCGGCAAGCACGCAGCAGGATCGGCTGGAAGGGACTCTATTTCGGTGGAGTCGCCTTCAAATACCAACGAGAAGTACCTGCCTCCCTGCTGCCTGATGCAGCCAGGAAAGCAAGTCCCTGGATGGATATAATTACATCGAGCGGCCCAGGTACCGGATACGCCGTGACGGTAGAGAAGGCAAGGGCCTTGCGGTCCGGTGCAGACAACCATCCATTGGCATTGGCCAGCGGCGTGAGCCCGGAGAACGTGACCGGGTTCCTGCCCTACGTTGATGCGTATCTGGTTGCCTCGGAAATTGAGACGGCGAAATACTCAGGCGTACTGGTGCCGGAGCGAACACAATTGCTTTCCCAAAGAATCCATGGATGGAATCAGGAAAGGGCCGAACCATCGCCTTCACCGTATTCCTCACCCGCAGCGGGTTCGGAATCCGGTGAGGCGTAACGTTCTGCTTCGCAGGCGCATGTGCATTGTTGCGCGGGCGCATGTTGGGTCACACACGAAGGTAAGGCACGAAGAAGGTGAACTGCAAATGGACGCTGTGGACGAGAACGACGTAAGTGACCGGAGTTCGAGAAAAGACATCCCTTGTGCGCATGGGACTCGAAGCCAGGCGGCCTCTTCGTCGGCTACACCATCATCTTCGCGGACTACGGTTATGTCGCTGCCGGCGTGGGTGCCGCCGTCAACTGCGTTTTTGCGGACGATCCGACGCACTACGATGGATGGCTCTCCGCTGACCTCGCGGGCCATCCGCGCGTCAACGGCGCTGTCGTCGACCTCGGCTGCTACGCGTACGGGTCGCCCAGGATCGGCTTCGACATCATGATACGCTGAAGGTGTCCGCTAACAGCCAGACGCGGAGCAGTTCGGAGACGCTCCAGGCCTGCGCGGCGCAGCCGCGCGGCGCGTGGGGCGTGTCGCCGTCGAGGATCTCCGGCAGGTTGCCGATGCAGCCGGTCTCCAGCAGCCCGCGCGCCGAGGCGAGCAGGGCGCGGGCCGGCGCGCGGGCGGTGTCGCCGTAGACGGCCAGCCAGGCCTCGCAGAAGAGTGGGAAGGGCCAGCCCCAGGCCGTGCCGCTGTGGTAGGCGGGCTTGCGGCGCGTGTCTTCATCACCCAGGTAGTGCCCCCAGTAGGGACGGGAGGGGTCGTTGAGCAGGCCGTGCGCCCCATGAACCGGCTGGGGTACGCGCACCGGACGGTCGGCCAGACTGCGGATGGCCCCGGGCACCAGCAGTTCCGCGCATGCGTCAACCACGGCGCGGGCGACGGGGGAACAAGGGTCGATGGCGCCCAGCGTCACCGCCAGCAACTGGTTGGGACGCAGGGCGTCCTCGGCCACGGCATCGGCGGCGCCCTGCCCAGGCGCGGCGCGCAGGTTGTCGGCCAGCCAGCCTTCGGGCAGGACGAAGTGGCGCAGCAGCGCCTGACGCGCACGCGCCTCGACGCTGGCCAGGTGCGCGTCGCCGAGTTGTTCGCGGAGCATCGCCAGCCCGGCGATCCAGAGCGCCTGGATCTCGACCGGATAGCCGTCGCGCGGCGTGGCGGCCGGATGGTTGGTGTCCATCCAGGTGTAGTGCGGGGGACTGAAGACCAGCCCCGACGCGGGGTCGACACGGATACCGTTCGGCGTGCCCTCGATCATGTGTCGGACGATGGAGCGCAGCACCTCGCGGAGCGGGCGGTCACCGCAGGGGGCCTCGAGCACGGCCGCGCGGCCCAGCGTGCCGATCAGGTCGCGTGCGGCGATGATGAACCAGAGGGGCGCGTCGGACGTCTCGCGGTTGCCGTGGTCCGCGCCGCGGATCATGTTGGGCAGCGTGCCGCGCGACTCGAGCCGCCCGAACTCGCGCAGGATCTCCAGCGCCTCCGGGCCGCGCCCGGCCGCGCCGAGCCCGCGCAGGGCGATGAGCGTGTCGCGCCCCCAGTCGAGGAACCAGGGATAGCCGGCGATCACGGTGCGCAGTCCGTCGCGCGCGACGATGAAGGTGCCGAGGGCGCGCCGGAGCGTCTCCTCGAACGGGAGACGCGGAACCGTGTCCGGCGCAGGTTTCGCCGCGCCCGGCCCGCCCGTGAAATCCTCCGCGGTGGCCGCGGTCAGCACGGCCGCCTCGTCGGCCGCCAGGTTGGTCTCGAACCAGCCCGGGCTGAAGAGATCGCTGTGTGGCCCGAGGCCGCGCTCGATTTCTTCTGGATGCGGAACGGCATACGTCCAGCGCGGGTCGTGGTGGAACCGGCCCGGGCCGAACGCCATGCGGTACGTCTCGTCGGCAGCGGGAGTGAATTCAAACTCATCGGGGCCGGCCTTGATCGAGGCGGGGAAGTGGTGTTCGGGGCCGGTGAAGGCCAGAGTCTTGGAGTGGAAGTCGCGCGCCTCGATATCGGGACGGAGGATGACCGCGACGGGCTCGCGGTCGTCGAGCGCCTCGCAGTCGTCCGCCGCAAGCGGCTCGCGGCGGACGCGCAGGTCGAGGCGGTTGCGGCCGTGGACCAGCGTGGTCGTGAAGGTTAGGGCGACGCGCCTGCCCATGCCGATTGGCGTCAGGAAGCGCCAGACGGCGGCGCCGCCCGGGTCGGCCTCGAAAGCATCGGTGCAGGCGGCGTCGAGGGCATGGGAGTAGCCGCGGTAGCGCACCCAGGCGCGGCAGCGGGTGAAGAAGACGCGCCGGTTGTCGGGCACGTCCGGATGGGGATTGACGGCCAGCAGGGCGTCGTACTGGCTGCGGAGGGTGCCCCACGCGGCGCGGATCTGGGCCATGGCGCCACGGCCGTTCGTCAGCAGCGCAAAATCGTGCCGTGCGCGCACGGCGGCGCCATCGAGCCGCAGGTTAACCGTGGCCCCGTCGCCCGAGGCCAGCGCCAGGAGCGGGGCGTCTTCGTGCACGGCGCTGCCATTTGTGAAGCGCGTCAGGTGCAGGCGCAGGCGGCGTTCAGGAGCCGGCCCGCAGCCGCCGGGCCGGGCCGGGAGGAGGGTGGCCGTAGAACCGTCCATCAACCGGATGCTCTCGGCGGTGGCGATGATCTGGCCGTTTTCAGTCAGGGTCGCGCGGAAGGGAACCTCGGCGCGCACCAGCAGGAGAAAACCCGGCGGAAGCATGACGGTGCGGCGCAGGTCGCGCGGCCACTGCCAGACGACGACGGGCGGCAGCATGGTGCCCTGCGCGCCGGTGGATTGGGTGTTGCCGCCTTCTGCGCAGGCGGCGCAGAAGGCGCTGGGGTCGCGGGCGAGGAGCTCGCCGAGTTCGTCGGGCGTCAGGGCGTCCGGCAGAGCGGCCTCGCCGGTCAGCCAGTGGCGCGCGCGCAGGGCCAGCAGGTTGCGCCGCCGCCGCGTCAGGGTATCGGGCTCGCCGCCTCCGGCCGGTTCCAGCAGGTCGAGGTCGGCGCGGCGAGTGGTCAGGCAGCGCACCTCGCCGGGCCGCAGGTCGAGCGCGGCGTGCGGGTGCCGCTGGAGTGAAACGGATCCGCCCGTCAGCAGATCCCAGGCCGACGAAACCGCGAAGGACTCCGCGGGCCATTCGGCAGTCTGGGCGTGTGCGGCATCGAGGTTGACGACGATCAGCAGCGTCTCACCGCGCGGCGCGGCGCGGAGCGCTACCAGGACGTTCCCGCTGCCGCGCTGGACGAGTTCGACGGTCGCGCCGAAACCGAAGGCCGGGTGGC
>CAZYRQ010000222.1:0-4215 GCA_964649455.1 uncultured Lentisphaerales bacterium | reverse complement strand
TGGCGGTGCTCCTGGCTGCAACCGTGGCCTGGCGCGCCTCGGCCCAGGCGCCCGACCCGCCATGGCGGCATGCCGACGCCCCGCTGCGGGCCGTCTTCAGCATGCCCGAAGGTCAGCGGTTCGCCCTCGTCGAGCTGCCCGCGCTGTGCCTGTCGAACGCCCCCCTGACCCGCGTGGCCGCCTACCACGGCGAGTCCCCGCGCCCGATCCGCGTCGCGGCGACCGGATCCAACACGGTCAGCCTCCTGGTCAATGGCGATGGGCTGCCGGCCGGCGCGGAGATCGCCGTCTACGCCTTCACCAACGGCCCCGCCATCCAGCCCGACGCCGCCTTCGCCGATCCACAGCCCGTGAGCGTGACGATCCTCAAAGCCGGCGCCAACGAGGCGCCGCCCACCTGGGAGGAGATGCACTTCATGTCGACGCGCCCCGAGGCGCTGCGCACCCGCTTCCTGCTCGAGGGACTGATTCCCGTCTCCAGCGCCGAGGAGGGGCCGCGCAAGTGGTACCAGGGCAGTTGGAAGCGCCCGGTCTACGTCGCCCGCCTCGCGGGCAGGATGCTGGTGCCGGCAAGCGGCGACTACCGCTTCGCGTTCCGTGGACGCCACCCCGTCTACCTGCTGATCAACGGCCGACTCGTCTTCCAGGCCGGCGCGCGCCGGCGGAGCGACGACGACTGGGCGCAGAGCGACCCCCTGTCCCTGCCCGCCGGCCTGGCAGACTATGTCGTGCTGACGCTGTGCGACCGCACCCTCCCGCTCCGGATGGGGTGGATGCCGCCGGGGGCCGGCGAGGTGGCCGAACTGCCCCAGAGCCTCCTGCTGACGGGCGCCGGACCCGTGGCCGCGCGCCTCGAGCGCTTCGGCGCCACGCTGCATGCCGGCGCCGACTACGCCCTGGAGCCGAGCTACGCCTTCCACGGCGGCGAACCACGCTTCACGCCCGTCGTGCTCCGCAGCCTCCACGCGGCCTGGGAGGGCGCCAGCGACGTGGGCTGCCGCTGGCAGGCGGACAACACCCTGCTGGGCGAGTCGCCGACCTGCCGCCTGGTCACCACCAACCGCGGTCTCCTGGCAGTCGATCTCGTCGTGAGCAACGCGCAGGGTAAAACGGACACGGCGCGGTTGAACGTGATCCTCCCCGACACCATCGGCAACGAGTACCGCCTGGCGACGCGGCTCTTCGGCGTGCCCGCGATCGCCTACGACGACGACCCCGTCCACCCCGAGATCCATCTGCGCGGCACGGCGCCCGACTCGCTGCCGTTCGACCTGAGCGCCTGGATCACGCCGCGGGAGGGCGGCGAGCGGCGCTACCGCGAGACGGTCACGCTCCGCCAGGGCTGGACGCGGCTCGTGCTGCCCGTCGGCACGGCCCACGACATCGAGGCCATCCGCTGGGAAGTCGGCCATGCGGGCGTCACGGTGCAGACGGGCGCCCTCCGCTTCCTGCGCCAGCCGTTCGCCTCGCTCCCCGGCGATCTGGACGGCGACTACCTCGTCGTCGGCGAGACGCCCGCCGTGCTGCTGCCGCGCCGCGCCTCCAGCGGCCAGCCGCCCCCCTTCGCCGGGCTGCGCGCCGGCCAGCAGGTCACGCTGCTGGACGGCTTCCTGGCGCCGCCCGGACTGGGCGGCGAGGACAACGGCGCCGCCTTCGACCGCCAGTTCCTCGCCGACATCCAGGTGTTCGGCGCGCGCATTCCCGGCCTCGCCGCCCAGGCCGTCCGCTACCGGCGCCAGAGCTTCCGCGGGCTGCGGGCGGCCCGGGACGCGCGCACGCTCGACCGCCTGGCTCCGCTGGCGCGCCTCGCGCTGCTGCAACCCTCGGATCTCGTCGTCATCGCCCCCGAGATGATCGGCCCCGCCGCCGGCGAGACGCTCGACGACTTCGAGCGCCGGCTGGCCGCGCTCGCCGGGCTCATCCGCGACGCCCTGCCGGCGCAGGTCGTGCTGATGACCCCGCCGCCGGGACTCCTGCCCGCGGAGATGCTGCCGCCCGCCCCGGCCGGCGGCGATCCCATGCGTCCCTACGCCGAGGCCGTGCTGCGGGTGGCCGACGCGCTGGGCATCACCGTCGCCGACTTCTACACGATGTGCCACACGCGCGAGGCGACGCTCTCGGTCGTCGACGGCGCGCTCACCGAGGCCGGCCGCCGCCTGGCCGCCGAGACCCTTGCCCGCACACTGGCCGGCGGACGTTAGCCGAGGAAGGGGATCAGGTCGGTCGGCGGCAGGGCGTGGGCGCCCAGCCGCGCGGCCTCGCCGGCGAGCGCGTTGTCGTTGGTGACCAGCAGCACGGCGGTCGCCTCCGCAGCCTGCCGGAAGAAACGCAGTTCCTCGATGAGCACCTTGTCGGCGCGGTGCTCGCCTTCGCCGCCGGAGTAGATGGCGGTGACATTCGCGGACGCGCTGGCGTCGCTGCGTTCGGGGCCGTCGAACACGAGGCGCACGCGGCAGGTCGGGCGGTCGGCGGCGAGCCGGACCAGGTCGCCCACCAGCCATTCGCGCGCCTGGCGCCCGGGATAGACATGGTCCTGCGGACGGCGGTAGCGCGACTGGATCCCGAAAAGGACGTTGTGTCCGTCCAGCAGCAGGATGCCCGGCAGCCGGCCCAGCAGCACGGCGCGGAGGCGTCCGCGCGGGCTCTCGATCTCGTCGTCCCTGATCTCCGGCGCCGGCTCCGCCGCCTGCGCCAGCGCGGCCTGTCGCCGGTGCAGTCCCTCCAGCAGCGCCTCCGCCTCCTCCGCCCCCAGCGCGCCGGTCTCGCCGAGCTGGCCGATGATTCCGCGCCACGCCCCGAGCGACTCGGCCGCCGCGCGGTTGACGGCCGCCGCCAGCGACGGACGCAGGCCGTCCGGCGCCGCCAGATCCAGCACGCGTCGCAGACGGTCGGCCTCGGCCCGCAGGGCCTCCGCCGCCGCCGCCAGCGTCGGCTGCGGACGCAGGGCGTTGCCGAGGGCATCGGTGCAGCGCGCCCAAACCGCCTCCAACTGCCGGAGGCGCGCCAGCAGCGCGGCGCGCGTGCCGCTGACCCGGTCCGCCCGCGCCTGCGCCTCGAGCGCCGTCTCCGCCTGCGCCATCAGGGTGTCGTCCGCGCCCTCCGGTGCGGCCGCGCGCGCGGCTTCCTGCGCGACCCGTTCCCGTGCCCCCCCCATCCAGCCGCAGAACTCCTGCGCCAGCCGCGCGTCGACCAGTCGGCGCACCTGCAGCTCGGCCTGCTCGCGGCAGCACCGCAGATCGGCTTCGAGCCGCTGGGCCGACTGGCGCGACTGGCGTTCTGCGGCCTCGGCGGCGGCCTGGGCGGCCTGGGCGCGCCGGAGCTCCTCCTGGCACACATCGAGCTGCTTCTGCAACCGCTCCGCCCGGGCCTCGACTCCCGTGAGTCCGCGCACGGCGTGCCGGGCCTCGCGGAGCTGCTCCTCCAGCCGCGCCCGCACCTCGCCGGATCCCGCGCGGGCGCCAGGCGCCGGGCTTCCGTCCCCGGCCGTCACGCCGGCGCTCACCGTATCCAGCAGACCGGCCAGGTGTTCGTGCAGGATGCGCGCGCTGCGGGCCAATCGCTCCGGATCCCCGATGGCAACGGCGGCCTCCGCCGCAGGGGGTGGCGTGTCCGCCTCCCGCTCCCGGACCGCGATCCGGTCGTCCAGCAGGCGCGCCAGACGCATGGGCGCCGGACCGAAGAGGTCGGATAGGGCCGCAGCATGGTCGTTCAGGAAACTCACCGAGAGCGGCGCGACCACGGACGCGTTCAGGCTGTAACGGGCCAGCAGGCGGCGCAGCGGCTCTTCGATGACCTCGGTGGCCAGCGCGATCTGTCCGATGCGCGCGCGGATCAGGGCCGCGCGGTTGAGGCGGAAGCCGCCGGCGGCGAAGGCCGGCGTCGAATGGGCATACGCGATGGCGGCCGCGTCCGGAATCTGCGCGACGAGGCGCGACAGCGCCTCCTGGGTGGCGGGATCCAGCGTCAGATCAAGGGACAGGGACATGGAATGGACTTTATATCATTGCGCGCGCGCGTTCAATATTATAAACTGTTACTTTCGCAAACTTTCGAAAGAACGTCGTTTTCATGAGCGATACCGCCCCGCTTTCGCCGCTGGAATCCACTCCCGCCGCCTCCCCCCTCTCCCCGCCGCCCGCCGACCTCCCCGCCGGGGTTTCCCAGTACACGGCCGCCAACATCCAGGTCCTGGAAGGCATGGAGGCGGTCCGCAAG
>CAZYRQ010000221.1:0-4233 GCA_964649455.1 uncultured Lentisphaerales bacterium | reverse complement strand
CGAGGCCAAGTACTGGTACGACGGCGTCGAGCAGGGCGAGATCTACCAGTCCGCCGTGGTGGCGGGCCACTTCGACGTCCCGGTCATCCTGGTCACCGGCGACGAGGCCGCCTGCCGCGAGGCGCGCGCCCTGCTGAACGACGATCTGCCGACCGTCGCCGTCAAGCGCGGCATCAGCCGCGAGGCGGCCGTGCTGCGGGCGCCGGCGGAGACGCGCCCGATGCTGGCCGAGGGCGCGCGGCGCGCCATGGCCGCCCTGCCGCGGCGCCGGCCCTTGAAACCCGCTTTCCCCGTCGCGCTGCGCGTCCGGGTCCTCCGCGACCAGGACTCGACACTCGACCAGCCCTGGTTCTCCGAGCGCGAGTCGGTGGTGCGGTGCGGCCTGGATATCCTCCGCGGCTCCCCCGCCTGAGCGCGGGTGAACGCGGGTGCGCGGCGGTGATTTGACATCACGGCGCAAATCCACTTTACTCCAGGCCACGTAGACGGCCGCGTCTGACGGGATGCTCCACCGCCGTCACGCCAGCCGGCACAAGGACGTTGAACATGGCCAAAGTTCTAATCATCGGCGCCGGGGGCGTCGGCAGCGTGGTCGCCCAGCGCCTGCTGGTGGAGATCGACCTGACCGGCGCCACCGTGTCCTTCGACGCGCTGCACGGACAGGCGCCCGCCCGCGAGACGGCCATGTCCGGGGGCGAGAGCCTCGTCCAGATCAAGGGGAACCAGAAGACCATCCTGGCCTCGGCCAAGCACCGCGCCGCCAAGCCCTCCCCCCTTTTGCCGTGACGCAGGAGAAGGGGCATGGCCGAGTCGAGTCGTGTACCATCTCGCCTCCGAGGATCACGCGGTCAGGACGCCCGCCGCCTGGGGCGCACTCGTCCGCGGTCACTGGGGCATCGAGTCCAGAAACCACTGGCGAAGGGATGCCTGCGCCTTCGAGGACAAGACGCGCAGCCGGAACCCCGCCATCGTCGCGACCTTCGCCATCGCGCGCTGCGCCCTGCTGCACTTCAACGCGCAGACGAAATCCCAGAACCTCAACGCCTTCATGGAGGCCGCCGCCGCCAATCATGCCGCCGCATTCTCACTGGTGTTGCGATCAAGATGAGGCCAAATGAATAGACCGTGGGCAACATCCCAGAATACTGATCGCATCCTTGCTTCCGGCGGCGAAATGCTCTAACATGCTTCCGTATTCATCACCGGTCACGGTTACGTCCGTCCGGCTGTTTTTCTACAACGGGAGCATCGCATGTTGATCAACACCCTGGGCGCAAAGGCGCCGAAGAACGCCAATATCCTCTTCGATGGCACCTCGCTGGAGACCTGGACAAAGCGGGATGGCACGCCGGCTGCCTGGCGGGTGGCCGACGGCGCCATGGAGGTGGTGCCCGGCGCGGGCGACATCTGCACGCGGCAGCGTCTGGCCGACCACTACCTGCACATCGAGTTCCGGCTCTCAGACATGCCTGATGTCGTCGGCCAGCGCAAGTCCAACAGCGGCGTCTTCTTGCAGGGCCGCTATGAACTGCAGGTGCTCGACAGCTCGGGCTGGGTCAAGCCGGGGATGGGCGACTGCGGCGCCGTCTACGACCAGTACGCGCCGCTGACGAACGCCTGCCGGCCGGCCCTCCAGTGGCAGGCCTACGACGTGATCTTCCGCGCGCCCCGCTGCGAGGGCAAGGTGGTCAAGGAGCGCGCGCGGCTCACCGTGCTGCTCAACGGCGTCGTCATCCACAACAACGTCGAGCTGGCCGGGGTGACCGGCGATCCGACCGATACCCACGTGCAGCTGCCGGGCCATCTGCGCCTCCAGGATCACGGCAACGTCGTCTGGTACCGCAACATCTGGGCCGTGCCGCTGCCGCGCGAGGGCTCGGACACCTACGGGCCCCAGTGAGGGTTCCGGCTTGCTGCACGTCGTTGCCACGCCGATCGGAAACCTGGGCGACCTGACCCCGCGCGCCCGCGAGGCGCTCGCCGCCGCGGAACTCATCGCCTGCGAGGACACGCGGCGGACCTGGGCGCTTCTCAGCGCCCACCAGATCGCCCGTCCGCGCATGCTCTCCTACCGCGAGGGACGCGAGGAGTCGGCTGGAAACCAGATCCTGGCGGCCCTTCGCGAGGGGCGCGCGGTGGTGCTCTGCTCGGACGGGGGCTATCCCGGCATCAGCGATCCTGGCTACCGCCTCGTGCGGCTGGTCGTCGAGGCCGGTTTGCCCTTCGATGTCCTGCCCGGCGCCTGCGCCATTGATCTGGCGCTGATCCATTCCGGACTGCCGACATCGAGCTTCACCTTCAAGGGGTTTCCGCCGCGCAAGCCCGGTGCCCTGCGCCGCTTTTTCGAGGAGGAGCGTGAAACAGCGCACACACTGGTGATCTACGAGTCCCCCTTCCGCGTGGGGCCGACGCTCGCCGCCGCGCACGAGGTGCTGGGCGACCGCCAGGCGGCTGTCTGCATCGAGCTAACCAAGCAGTTCGAGCGCGTCGCGCGCGGCTGGCTCTCCGAACTGGCCGCCGCCTTCGCCGCCAAGCCCGTCAAGGGCGAGGTGGCCATCGTCATCGCGGGCAATCACCCGAAATTCATCCGCGTCCCGTGAGGTTCAGCGCCAGGAGACGCGCCGTCTCCTCCGCGCAGGCGCGGATGCGTTCGACCGCCCCGGCTGAAAGATTGTCCGGATCGAAGTAACCATGGGCGACGGGCGCGACGGCCGCGATACCCGCCGCATGCACTGCCGCGTAGCCGTCGCCCAGACAGCCGCAGATGGCGATGACGGGGATTCCGAGCCGCCGCGCGACGGCAGCAACACCCACCGGGGTCTTGCCGTTGACGGTCTGGGCGTCGAGCCGTCCTTCGCCGGTGACGACCAGGAGGCAGCCCTTGAGCTGCCGTTCGAGACCCACGGCCTCGGCCACCAGCTCGACACCCCGTCCGAGCCGCGCGCCGCAGAAGGCCATCAGTCCGAAGCCGAGTCCGCCCGCGGCGCCCGCGCCCGGACGCCGGTCGAGGCCCGCCGTTCCGGGATCCTGCTCCGCCATGATGCGGGCCAGCTGTTCCAGGCCGGCATCGAGCTGCCGCACCTGGGCCGGCGTGGCGCCCTTCTGCGGGCCGTAGACGGCCGCGGCGCCCGCCGGTCCGCACAGGGGGTTGGTCACGTCGCAGGCGACCTGCAGGCGCACGGTGGCCAGGCGCGGGTCGAGACCCTCCAGATCGACGCGGTGGAGCCGGCGCAGGGCGCCGCCGCCGGGCGCGAGCGGTCGGCCCTGGCGGTCGAGGAAGCGCGCGCCGAGCGCCGCCGCCATGCCGGTGCCGCCGTCGTTGGTCGCGCTGCCGCCGATGCCGAGCAGCAGCGTCCGCGCGCCGCCGTCGAGGGCGTGGCGGATCAGGTCGCCCGTGCCGAGTGTCGAGGTGACCAGGGGATGGTGCTCGTGGCGGGCGAGCAGGGGGAGTCCGCTGGCCGCGGCCATCTCGATGACCGCCAGGCGCCGCCGCGCGTCGCGCGCGTAGGTTGCGCGGATGGGGCGACCGAGGGGATCGCGCACGCGGGCCGTGACCCGCGCGGCGCCGGTCGCGGCGGCCCACGCGTCCACGGTGCCCTCGCCGCCGTCGGCCATGGGGATGAGGCGGCAGCGGACGCCGGGCCAGCCGCGCCGGAATCCGGCGGCCATGGCGGCGGCGACCTCTGCGGCGGAGAGCGCCCCCTTGAAGGAGTCGGGCGCGATGGCGATGACGGGGCGGGCATGTGGCATGGCGTCGTGTGTTCCAGTGGCCGACGGCAGGTGACTACTCCGGCCACGGCGTCGCGTCGCCGGGCAGGTGTACCTTGAAGGCGAGATCGCGGCTGATCGGGGGTAGTCGGATGCTCAGGGTTCCATTTTCGGAGCGCTCGTCCTGTTGTTTGACGAGCATGCCGGTGTCGGTGTTGTAGAAGGCGGTCCGGTAGACAGCATTCGAGCAGCCGCTCCACGTCAGCGTCAGGTTTTCCAGCGGCTGGTCGAGCGGCTCGCCGTGACGGAGGAAGCAGGGGCGGATGAAGAGCCAGCCGATCATCTGGGTGGGGGTCGCCATGGCGACATGGTCGACCTGCCCGTCCGGAACCGGAAGCCCGCCGGTGAAGGCCTGCCCGAGGCGGATGGGTTGGAAGGCGGGATCGCGGCGGTCGACGTCCGCCATGAAGCGCGCGATGGCCGTGTACATCGGGTAGAGGTTCTGCTCCTCGATCACCTGCCACC
>CAZYRQ010000220.1:0-4235 GCA_964649455.1 uncultured Lentisphaerales bacterium | reverse complement strand
CTCACCTACAAGCATGGCGACAGCACGATGAACCAGGTCGACACCGAGGACTTCGCCCCCCGGTTCGACCCCATGAGCGACGCGCAGTACAACCACCTGCTGCCCCTGCGCGGGGCCGTGGCCGACATGGATGTGCCGCTCTGGGACAACGGCACGCCGGGCACCACGCCGGATGACCGGGACGGGGACGGCATGCTTGACTGGTGGGAGCTCGTCTACGGTCTCGACCCGGACGACCCCGCCGATGCCGATTTCGATGCGGATGGCGACGGGATCTCCAACTATTGGGAGAGCCGGCTGGGGCTCGACCCCTTCCGTGTCAATTCGCTCGATAGCGAGGTTCCCGACAGCGCGATGGATTTTGATGGCGACGGCGTCAGCAATGCCGAGGAACTGAACCTCTACGGTTCCGATCCCACCAACAGCGATACCGACAACGACGGGCTGCCCGACAAGATGGAACTCGACATGGGGCTGCTGCCGACGGACTCGCTGAGCCCGCTCGTCCTGCGCTATGTCCATAACGACGGCACGGGGCTGATCACGGTGCCCGGCTCGATTCCCGTGGCCGATCCCCAGGGACTGCGCCTGAGCCTCGACGAGTGGACGATCGAAGCCACCGTGAGGCTGACCGGCGCGCCGGCGGAGGACATCGTCCTGATCCGCCGGTTGACCGAGCCGTCGGGCTATGTCAACTACGAACTGGGCATCACCACCGAGCGTATACCCTACGTCCGTTTCCAGAGCATCGCCGGCGCGGAGTACCGTGTCGACGGCTACGGGCCGCTTCCCACCAACGAATGGGTCTATCTGGGCGGACGTTTCGGGGAGGACGAGCGCGGCAGCGAGGTGCGCCAGCTCGCGCTCTTCCTGAACTCCGAGCGCATCGTCCGCGACACGACCTCCATCCACCCCGTGACCGGGCCGATGCGCGGTGACATGAGCCTCGGTGAGAACCTCGTCGGCGACCTGGACGAGGTTCGTATCTGGAACTACAGCCGTGCCGACCAGGAGATCGCGGACGCCCACGGCAAGACGCTCCTCTTTGGCGCCGATGTCGCCCGCATGGCTTCGCTCGAGGCGGGCGGAGGAACGGGCTCCTTCGTCGCGAATTACCGCCCGTCCATGGCGCTGTCGCAGTGGACGGTCGAGGCCTGGTTCAAGACGGACAACCCCGGCGTCATTCTGCAGCGCCCGACCGGTGTGGCCGACGACGGACAACCCATCTACAACTACCGGATGAATGTCGCGGCGGATGGGCGCCTCCAAGCCTCGTTCGACATCCTGGCGCAGCTCGTCTTCTTTGACCAGACCCTGGGTTTCTGGGTCGCTCGTGACCGGTGGGGAACGGTCACCATCAGCAGCGGAAAAACAGTCGTTGACGACGACTGGCATCATGTGGCCTTTGTGGTCGACACGGACTTGATGGCGGTCAGTCTCTACCTGGACGGGTCGCTTGAAAACGTCATCGGCTTGTGGCCTAATATCAATACGGTCGCCTGGCACCTCGCGGGCGGCGACGACGACTCGTACCGCGGGCGTGGCTATCAGTTCAGACGCGTGGCATCGGATGCCGGCCCGCTGGCAATCGGGCCGGGCTTCCCAGGCTTGATCGATGAAGTGCGGATCTACAACGCGCCGTTCCCGCAGATCGACATCCAGCGGCGCAAGGACATCAAGGCGCCGATCATTCCCAGCCTGGTATCCTATTTCGACTTTGACGCCGTCGATCCGCGCACGCCGACGATCGTCTTCGACCGCGCCAGTCCGGCGGATTCCGGCGAGCTGCGCCTCGGGGCTGCATTGGCCATGGAGCCCGGCGACAATGCGCCGATCCAGTTCAATTCGCTCGACATCCTGCGCAGCAGCCTCGCCGCGTATTTCCCCTTCGAGGACGGGCGGAACGTGGCAGATGGCGGCGTGCAGTGCGTGGAGGACTTTGTCTACGCCCTGAGCATCTCCTACCAGAACAAAATCTTTGCCGGTACGCTGTCTCCCACGCCGGCCAGCATTGATTTCGTCTCCTACTGGGGGTTCGCCATCGGCGACTACAGCGACCCGATGAACTACCCGGAGAACCTCTCGCCGGCCGACCCGGACAGTCCCTTCCGCTCCTTCCCGCTGCCGCCCGACTCCCCATGGCGGATGGATTCCGACTTCGACTCCATGCCTGATATCTACGAGCAGTACTACCGCATGGATGCCAACCGCGCCGTGCCGCCGGAGCGGAAGATCGTCGGCCCCTTCGGCGATATGGACGGAGACGGTCTCTCCAACCTCTACGAGTACTATGCCGGCACCGACCCGACGGTCTGGGACTCGGTCGAGAGCGGCGTGGCCGATGCCGATTTCGACTCCGACGGCGACGGCATCTCGAACGGCGACGAGGAGGCGCTCGGAACGCATCCCGGCCGGGTCGACACCGACGACGACGGCTTCACGGACTACGATGAGGTCTATCAACTCACCGGGGCGCCGGAGTACCTGGCGTGGTCGAATGCCGCCGACTCGATGGATCCCAAGGATCCCTTCAACCTGCTGCAGGCCGACCCTCGTCTCCGCTTCAAGTCGATGGTTCTCGACGGCCTCGGTCACGAGATTTCCCGACCGCTGACCGACCGCCATCGTTTCAACACGCCCGAATGGACGATCGAGGCCTGGGTGCGCGTTGCCAACGCCAATGCCACGGGCTCGCTGATCCAATACGTCGGCGAGGCCTGGACGAATGGCGTCTCGACGCCGCTGACCTTCTACGAGCTTGGCCTTGCCGATGGCAGGCCCTACGTCAAGTTCCAGGCCTCGGCGCTCTACCAGACGCTGGACGTCGAACGCGCTCCGCTGCCGCTCAACCAGTGGGTGCATCTGGCCGGCGTCTGGGATCCGGCGAACAACAGCCTGGCGCTCTACCAGGACGGCATCCAGATTTCCGCCCTGCAGGTCTTCGACACCGCCCTCAGCGGCTCGCTCACGGCCCACAAGTTCCCGGGACACGCCTATGTTGGTGGTGCAGGAGTGCTCGGCACCATCGACGATGTCCGTATCTGGAGCGTGGCGCGCCGCGCCGATCAGATTGCCGACGGAACCCAGCACCTGGTGCAGCTCTACGAACCCGGCCAGATCGCCAACTTCCGGTTCGACGACGGCGGCGAGCATGCGGAGGATTTTGCTCACCGCCTCACCCCGTCCGATCTGGATGTCATGCGCCTCTACGCCCTGCGCGGCATCACGTTCGCCGACGATCACGCGGTTCTGGCAACCATCACTGATTTCGACGATGCCGATGGCGACGGGCTGCCCGACTACTGGGAGAACCTGCATTTTAATAGTCTGATGACCTATTACCTGCCGGTCGAGCAGAGCGACGGACGCATCAGCGGCATCACGCCCGCCACGATCCGCCTCACAGGCGGGATGGACGCATCCTATTCGGCCTACAATCTGGGTTGGACGGTCGACTTCACGCCGATCCGATCCATACCGGGACACCGCTGGAGCAACTACCCGGACGCCGCCTGGCTCTTCCGCGACTTCAATCTGGCGGACGCCTCGCAACCGGTCGAAATCCGCATGGCATCCGCGCCCTTGCCTGACATCCGCCTGTTCCTCAACGGCGTGGAGATCGATCTGGCCAGCACCAATGTGGTCACGCCGGCCGCTCTGGACATCCGGGTGCCCACCTACGCGCTGATCCAGACCTTCTACCTGCCGCCGGAGCTGCTGCAGACGAATCTGGTGGCGGGCCGCAACCGAATCGCCATCGAGATGATCAACCGGAGCGACTGGATCGCGTCGACCGATATCAGCGATGAGTATTTCAACCTGGAACTCTACGCCAACGGGCAGACCTATCTGATCCGCCGCGGCGACGATCCGGCCATCGGCGAGGCATCCGAGGCCCGCTGGTGGGCCTACTCGCACGACGGCAGCATGGTCGAGCCGCCGCTGGACGGCCAGGGGCTCCCCTGGTTCGACCGCAACTACGCCTTCGACCAGGACGGGGATCCCGATGGCGACACCCTGCCCAACTGGTTTGAGTTCACTGCCGGATGCAACCCTCAGTCGGTCGACACGGACAGCGACGGGGTTCCGGACTCGCAGGAGGATGCGGACGGCGATGGCGTCCAGAACTACACCGAGTTCATGCAAGGCACAGAGGCGCGCCTGGCGGACACCGATGACGACGGCTTCAGCGATGGCTGGGAGATCGCCTACGGCTCCAGTCCCGTGGATTCCCG
>CAZYRQ010000219.1:0-4238 GCA_964649455.1 uncultured Lentisphaerales bacterium | reverse complement strand
GGACGAAGCGTTCCTTGAGCCCGGCGGGCCGCAGGAACCACTCGCCGCTGTCCCATCCGACGATGAAGGCCGTCTCCTCGGCGGCCAGGTGTCCATCAAGAGGTTCGGCGTCGCGCCCGAAGGCGATCTGCACGTTGTTCGAGGGCGTGGCGTCGAAGGAAAACACCAACCGGAAGCGTCGGAGATCGTCTTGGGTGCCCGCCGGTATGGCGGCGTCGCCGGACGCCTCGCCGTCGGCGAAGGCAGGCGGCGGCAGGCGCGGCAAGTCGAGCGTCAGTGCGGGGGCGGTCGCGGCAAGCGTCGCGGCGAACCAGACGACGGCCCGCGACGAAACGGCGCACCCGAACAACCTCCGGCAAAAGGCAACGCGGCCTGCATGCATGATGATCAACCTTAGCATGCTTCATCGACAGGGACAAACCATTTGATTCAATTCAGACGCCCCCAGCACTCCCGCTGCTTGCGCCAGTCATGGATTGCCGCAATGGGGCGCACGTGGCTTTCGCGGATCGGATCGCGGCCTTTGACTGTGCGTGGCAGGAACAGGAGTGCCTCCTGGATGTCCGGGGCCAGAAGCAGCAGGTTCATGATCTGGGTGTTTAACCAGCTCAATTCGCATGACCCTGCGCACAGCTACGCGTATGTTCCGCAACCCCCGTGTGGGAATTGTGTGGGCGGTTGTGTGGGAAAACGTCCGTGGTGTTCCGTGATGTTTCATGCTGTCGCATGAAAACGGAAATTCGCGTAAACGCCAAAGAAACCGCGACATCCGCGAACGTTGTGCAACAATCTGAACACGTGAAACAGGCCTGACACGCGGTTCGGGACCAAAAGGTCAGGGGTTCGAATCCCCTCTCCCCGACCAGTTCAAAAGCGGCGGTTTTCCTTGGGAAAATGCCGCTTTTTCGCTTTTCTGGGCCGACGCCGAACGGCCATTTTCGCCCAAAAACAGCATCGAAATCGACTTGTGTGGGCGGTTGTGTGGGCTTTCGGCTTGAACTTCTCTCCACCGTGAGCCAGGATGTGCCCTGTTGTTTTCACTTTCCATCCCGGACGGGACGCCCTGCGCGCCGCCCTGGCCAATGCCATGCCCAAGGTCTTGACCGTTGGCCGCGGGGCGCCCACAATCGCACCCCAGCCGCCTCCGGCCGGAGCCGCGTCCCAGGACGAGCTCGTCGCCCTCGCCGCCAGGGTGCCCGCGGGGACGGCCACGGAGCGCGACCGGGCGCGGTTCCGGGAACTGGCGGCGGGGGTGTGAGTGCCATGACGGAAAGAAAGCCAATGAAAAACGTGCGGCGCGAGATGTTCTTCTCGGGGCAAGTGCAGGGAGTGGGCTTCCGCTACACGGTCATGAGACTTGCCGTAAACCTGGAAGTGACCGGCTTCGTCCGTAATGTGTCCGACGGGCGCGTGCAGCTGATCGCGGAAGGGGCAAGCGGGGAGATCGAGCGATTACTCGACGGAATCCGCGACACCATGGGTGGCTATATCCGGGATGAGCAGACTATCGAGGCATCGGCCACCGGGGAATTCCGTGGTTTCGGCGTGCGGTGAATTGGATGATATTCTTGGCCGACGCTGCCCGAGCGGGAGATGTTCCAGGCTGAGACTGGTGGCAAAAATGCGACTGATGCGGTAATCTCTGGGCATGTCATGAAATGAGGCTCAACGCATGACCCTTACAGCCATTCAGGCCGATATTACCACGCTGGCGGTCGACGCCATTGTGAACGCCGCCAACTGCACCCTGCTCGGCGGAGGCGGCGTCGACGGCGCCATCCACCGGGCGGCCGGACCGCGGCTGCTGGCCGCGTGCGCCGTCCTGGGCGGATGCCGGACGGGTGACGCCAAGCTCACCCCGGGATACCGGCTGCCCGCCCGTTTCGTCATCCACACGGTCGGGCCGATCTGGCACGGGGGCGCCCGCGGCGAGTCGGAACGGCTCGCCTCCTGCTACCGGCGGTCGCTGGAGATCGCTGCCGAAAACCAGGTTCGCTCCATCGCCTTCCCGTGCATCAGCACCGGCGTCTACGGCTATCCACCCGAATTGGCCGCCGGGGTGGCTGTCGAGACCGTGCACTCGGCAAGGGCGGCTACGGGCATCCAGGAGGTAATCTTCTGCTGCTTCTCCGCCGCCGATCTCGCCGTCTATCAGCGGCTGCTGGATCAATAACGGCATGTTTGCCAACCGCACACCAACCCCGCCGATCCTGAAGTTCGGCACCTGCTCCTGGAAGTACGACTCCTGGCGGGGGATCGTCTATTCGGAGGCATGGAGTCGCAGGCCGACTTTCCGGAACGGCAGGAGGATTTCATGAGCTGGCTAATGACAGTCCTGGCGATCTCGGCAGTTGTGCAGTTCAGCGCGGCCGTTTTAGCTCTGCTGCAGTTTCGTAAAACAGGCCGGATCGGTGCCTGGATCCTGCTGGCGGTCGCCTTCTGCCTAATAGGTTGCCGCCATCTGCTGACGCTTACGGCCATCAGCGGAGGCACGGCGGGGGTCGCCCTGCAGTCGGAAATGGTTGCGTTCCTGGCCTCGCTGTTCGTGCTGGCCGGGGTGTGGCGGATCCAGGACGCTTTTGCGCGCCAGAACCGGATTCGTGTCACCGCGGAGGAGTTGGCTGAACGCTGCCGCGCCCCGGAGGAGGCGGCTTTGCGGCAGGTCGATGAGATGGCCGCCTGCCTGCGCGAACACGACGAGCAACTGCGATTCCTCGGCGACAATCTGCCCGGCGGACTCCTCTATCAGATCGACACGGGGGTTGACGGGCAGGCGCGGCAGTTCACCTATGTGAGCCGCGGGGTCGAACAGCTTCACGAGCTCTCCGTGGCGGAGGTGATGAAGATGCCCTTTGGCATCTACGACCATCCGGCCCAGGCACGCCTGAGGGTTGCGCTCCAATCGACTGATCACGCCACCAGCCTGACCGCACGGCTGCTGACCTTTGCAAAGGGGGGCCAGCCGGTGCTGAAGACCCTCGACATCCGCAAGATGCTCCACGACACGGTGCAGTTTAACCTGGCGGGCAGCAGCATTGCCGTTCGATTCGATGTCGCGGATGCCCTCTGGTGCGTGAAGGCCGACGCGGGCAGTTCGCACAGGTCTTCGCTAACCTCATCATCAACGCCCGCGAGGCGATGCCCAAAGGCGGCACCCTCACCGTGCAAGCGCGGAATGTGCCCGGCATGCAAGGCTCCGCGCCCCCGACACTCCGCGGCGATTTTGTCGGGATCAGCATCCATGACGAAGGCGCGGGCATACCGGACGGGATCATCGGCCAGATCTTCAATCCCTACTTCACCACCAAGCAGAAGGGCAGCGGACTCGGCCTGGCCGTCGCCCACGGAATCGTCCACAAACACAACGGCCAGATCCAGGTCGAGTGCCCCCCGTCGGGTGGAACGACATTTACCGTCCTTCTGCCGGCGGCGGTCGATGATCCCGCGCCCGGTGTGGTTCCGGGGGCGGGGCCAGGTTGTTCCATGGCCGCCTCGCGCGCGACGGGACATGTGCTGGTCATGGATGACGAGCCAGCTATCCGCATGGTCTCGGCGGGGATGCTGGCCCATCTGGGCTTCACCTCTGAAACCGTGGCCGACGGCCGCGAGGCCCTGACCCGATACCAGGCCGCCATGCAGCGCGGCCGGCCCTTCGACGCGGTCATCCTGGACGTGACGGTTCCCGGAGGCATGGGCGGCATCGAGGCGGTGCGCGGATTGCTGGATTTTGATCCGTCGGCCCGCGTGATCGTGGCCAGCGGATACTCCTCGGATGCCGTCTTTGCCGAGTATGGCGGCCATGGCTTCTGCGGCTGCCTGACGAAACCTTTCGAGCTTAGCAGACTTCAGGAAGCGCTGTCGCAGTGCATAGACCGGCAGGAGCGTCAACGGGATGTCAGCGGAACCCCTAATCATCGCGCCTGACCAGGGCACGACCCACTCGCGCGCCCTGCTCCCCGCCAGGGAGTGGGTGGCTATAATGCATCTGATGCTGTAATCTCTGTGCATGCCGTCCGGCACCATGCCGACGGTGCCATCTGGAGCTTTCTAACATGACTGCACACCAATGTCGTAACACGCTGGCGCTGCTCGCCTGGCTTGCGTTCACCTTCAGCGCCACGGCCACGAGCGTTTTCATCGCCAAGAACGCCTGGTATAGCGGTCTGGTCAAGCCGGACTGGAACCCGCCCGCATGGCTATTCGGTCCGGTATGGACGGCGCTGTACATCATGATGGCC
>CAZYRQ010000218.1:0-4271 GCA_964649455.1 uncultured Lentisphaerales bacterium | reverse complement strand
GAGGCGCTCGCGTTCGTGCGCGGGCTCTTCGCCCGCGGTCTGCTGCATTCGGCCTACTGGCACCGCTTCGCCCTGACGTGCCACAGCCCGCTCGCCCGCGACCCTGGGAGCGTCGGCATCCGCCTGCTGCCGGAACCCGCCGGACGCGTCCATTTCGCGCGCAACGAGATTCCCTACGAGGAGCCCGGCGCGCCCGACTGGGAGCGGCTGGGTGAGGGTCTGCGCCGCGCGACCTACAACTACATGCTGGGCCGCGGACTCGATTGGCCAATCGGCCGCTGGTTTTCTAGCCGGGAGACCCGGGTACGCGGCCGGTCTCCGGGTGTGTGAGGATCAGGCTGGGGGCATTGCGAGGGTTTTTCTCGGGGTTGGTATCAGTATCGGTATCGGGGTCGATGTGATTCGTCCAGTAACAGCTTCGGTTCTTGCGGATGGTTCGCTGCGCGGGCGCATGATCGGTGTGCGTGCATATAGCATAGCCGCGTAACGCGCGACAAACGACGCCGTTCAGACACCGGCGAGTCGGGCGACCCACGCGCGCAGGCCGACCAGGCAGAGGCTCCACTCGGCCGGATTGCAGCGCAGCGCGAGGAATCGGTCGTAGAGTTCGAAATAGGCTTCGAGGAAGGTCTCGACCGCGAGCATGCGCTCCTGGAACTGGCCGGTGGGGTCGGGCTGGTCGCTTGGCGGCAGTTTGAGGCTGCGGATGGCGAAGTCGGCATCGATTGTCGTCGTCCAGGTCTGCTCGCCCCGGGCCAGGGTGAACTTGGCGCGTTTGAGCTTCTTGCCGCAGAAGAGGGCCATGCCGGCTTCGCGGCTCAGCAGGGGCGTGCCCTTGCGGAGCACGGCCTCGTGGGCGCCCTTCCCCTCGCGGAAGAAGAGCAGCGGCCCCTCGAGCATGTAGCCGCACTCGTCGCCGTTCTTGAGGCGGAAGACGCCGCCATCCTTCTCCCAGGCGTACCAGAGCCACGTCAGGAACTCGAGTCCCAGGCTCATCTCCATCTCGTTCTCGACGTCCGCATCGGTGGTGAAGGACGCGGGCATGAGGTCGGTGGCGTTCACGCGGGCGCGGAGCAGCGCCAGCGTGTCGGCATTCAGGAGCAGCGGCATCTGGCCGGTCGTCTCACGGAAGAAGGGGCAGAAGCGATCGATCTGCGCATCGGACATCGTCTCGGCCAGCACGCGGTCGTTGCGGAAATCGACCACGGCGGCGGAGCCCGTGAGCGTCGGCGGCATGGTCGGTAGCAGCTGCGACACCACGCGCTCCTTCACCTCGCTCCGGGCCTTGCGGTCGAGGAAGTCCGCGCCGCGCGCCTTGCGCTCGATCTCCTCCTCGAGGCGGCAGTAGGCGCGCAGGAGGGCGCCGGGAATCCTGCGCTCCGCGCGCATCAGGGCCAGGTGCATCCAGGAGGAGAAGACGCAGCGCTCCTCGGTCACCTCGCGGTCGAGCAGGTGGCGCCACGAGACCCACCCCTGGATCGCGTCGCGGCTCAGCGTCTCGATCGGCGGCGCCGCCATCGCGGCGAACTGCTCGATGCTGTCGCGCGTCAGGCCCTGCCGCAGATGAAAGACACGAAAGGAAACGGCGCCGCTGTCGAAACCCATGAAAGATCGTCCCTGTTGTTTGATGAAGACTGAAAGGGTAAAGAGCTTACGTGGCTTTGCCGGTTTTGGAAAGCGTAAAGGTAATCGGCCAACGGCCAACGGCCCGCTCTGCGCGTGACGTGGTTTTGTAAAACTACTCCTGCCCCCGAACTGTTCTTTCCCACCCCAGGCGGCGGGCCAGAAAACGCGCGCGGACGCGCGCAGGCAACACCGTCACGCTCCAGGTGCCGCATCAGGACAGGCAGGAATGCCTGTCCCACCTTGCTCGCACTCATACGTTGCTCGCTCCCGCTTGCTTCCGCATGCAATTTCCGCGCGCCCTTCTGTTCGTCGCCCTGTGGCCACTGTGGCCAACGATGGCCAACGATAGCGAATATCGTGTTGCGTGATTGGGCGGGGCGTTCTATGATGCATCCGTTCGTGCGGCCAACGGCAACGCGGCTTGTCCGGGCGGGGATACTTTATGTTGAGGATCGGCGTTCTGGGTTCGGGTAGCGGCAGCAACATGCAGTCCATCGTGGACGCGATCGCAGCGGGAACGCTCGACGCCCAGGTGGCCTGCGTGCTGAGCGATGTGCCGGACGCCGGCATTCTGACACGAGCGGCGCGGCACGGGATTCCGCACCAGTATGTGGATCCGGCTCCCTTCAAGACCAAACTAGAAGGGCTTGCCGAGGAGCGCGTCATCAGCCTCCTGCAGGCCTTCGGCGCAGACACGGTCGTATTGGCTGGTTTCATGCGCGTAGTTAAAGCCGGCCTGCTGCGGGCGTTTCCGCGCCGCGTGTTGAACATCCATCCCGCCCTGCTGCCGGCCTTTCCGGGGCTGGCCGCCTGGAAGCAGGCGCTGGCCTACGGCGTGAAGCTGTCCGGCTGCACGGTACATTTCGTGGACGAGGGCATCGACAGCGGCCCGGTCATCGTCCAGCGCAGCGTGCCGATCCGGGACGACGACACGCCCGACTCCCTGCATGCCCGGATCCAGGCCGAGGAGCACCAGGCCTATCCCGAGGCGCTGCGGTGGCTCGCAGCCGGACGCCTGCGGATCGACGGGCGGCGCGTGATCTGCACCTGACGTCAAGGAAACCCCCACGGAGCAGCCGACTATGGCCACCATCGATGTCCTCCTGCGCCACATGGTCGAGAACGGGGCCAGCGACCTCCACTTGACCAGCACCTTCAAACCCTACCTCCGCGTCCACGGCACGATGATCGCGCAGGACGGCTTCGCCGCCCTCACAAGCGATTCGATCATGGCCATGCTGGCGGAGATCATGCCGCGCCACAACCTGGATCAGTTCAAGCGCGAATGGGACACCGACTTCGCTTACGAGGTCGAGGGGCTCGGGCGCTTCCGCGTGAACGCCTTCAACGACCGCTTTGGCGTCGGCACCGTCATGCGGCTCATTCCCTCGGTCATCCCGACCATCGAGCAGCTCAACCTGCCCGCCGCCCTGCGCAACTTCTGCTACCTCTCCAAGGGGCTGGTGCTGATGACGGGGCCGACGGGCTCCGGCAAGTCGACGACGCAGGCGGCGCTAATCAACCACATCAACCAGATCCGCGACGAGCACATAATCACCATCGAGGATCCGATCGAGTTCGTCCACCAGCCGGTGCGGTGCCTCATCAACCAACGCGAGGTCCACCGCGACACCGGAAGCTTCTCCCGCGCGCTCCGCGCCGCGCTACGCGAGGATCCCGACATCGTGCTCGTGGGCGAGATGCGCGACCTGGAGACGATCGAGATCGCGATCGAGACCGCCGAGACCGGCCACCTGGTCTTCGGCACGCTGCACACCAACTCCGCCCCGGCGACGATCGACCGCGTGATCGACAAATTTCCCGCCGACCGCCAGAACCAGATCCGCTCCCTGCTCGGCGACTCGCTGCAGGGCGTGGTGGCGCAGACCCTCTGCAAGCAGATCGGCGGCGGACGCATCGCGGCCTTCGAGGTGCTCGTGGTCAACGTCCCGGTCGCCGCGCACATCCGCGAGAACAAGACCTACCTGATACCCTCGGTCATGCAGACCAACCGCAGCCTCGGCATGCAGACCTTCAGCGAGGAGCTGACGAACCTGGTGCTCAAGGGCAAGATCACCGTCGAGGAGGCCTACATCAAGTCGGTCAACAAGGAGGATATGCGGGTGACGCTGGAGAACCACGGCCTGACGCTCGACTTCCTCGATGACAAGCCGGCCCCGGTGGACCGCACGGAGGAGGCGCGGGCGACGCTGGCCGAGCTGCGCGAGAGCCTTAAGGCGTCGCCGGACGACTCCAACGTGCTCAACGACCTGGCCTGGATCCTCGCGACCACGCCGGCCGACGCGCTGCGCAACGGGCGCGAGGCAGTGAAGCTCGCCGAGCGGGCCGTGAAGCTGACGAAGGGCCAGGAGGCAGGCATGCTCGACACGCTCGGAGTGGCCTATGCGGAGGCCGGATCCTTCAAGCGTGCCGCGGAATACACCCGGCAGGCGCTGACCATGGCGCGTGCCAAGAAGCTGGAGACGATGATCGGTCCGCTCACCATGCGTCTGAAGCGCTTCACGCTCGAACAGCCCTTCCGCGACGAATAGGCCCGGTCCCCGCCGTCACTTCAGGCGCCGCGCCAGGGCGGCGAGGCGCCGCGGGAGCTCCGTGTAGGGGAAGAGCCGCGCATAGGGCAGCAG
>CAZYRQ010000217.1:0-4275 GCA_964649455.1 uncultured Lentisphaerales bacterium | reverse complement strand
GTACACCGGCGCGGCCGCCTGGATGTACCGCCTGGCCGTCGAGACGCTGCTCGGCATCGAGCGTCACCCCGATCACCTGAAGATCGTACCCCGGCTGCCGTCAACAGGCCCGGAAAGCTTCCAGACCGCATACCGTCACGGCGGCGCGACCTACCACATCGCCGTGCGGCCCGCGCCGCCCGGCGCCGCGCCCGGCGTGGTCGTCGACGGCGCCCCCCGGCCCGACGGACAGATACCCCTGCATGACGACGGACGGGATCACGCCGTCACCGTGACCTGGCGGACCGGTGGAGGGACATCGGTTGGTGTCGGGGCGGCTGACTGAGCGCGGCGGGGGGTCGGATCCAGCGATTCTTCACGCCGCGGACAGCGGTTGACACGATTGGTGGGATCAATCCTGCTTCGACACGCCTTGCGCCCAGCCTGCCACCTCCCGGGCGCCAATCATGACGCCGGATACGCTAATCGGTCAGCCGCTCCGCGAGGTAGCCGGTGCGAAGGTCGTCCACGGCATACTGGAAGTCGTGCCACAGGGGGACGGCCTCGCGGTAGAGGCGGTCGATCATGTTGCCGTCCATCCCGGGTGTGACGAGCGCGGCGTAGCCGTCGAGTGTCCCGACGAGCGGCGCGAGCTTCGCCGCATAGAAGGCGGGATCGCCCAGCTCGGCATCCTGCCAGATGGCGATGCGCCCGCCGCGGCGCGGCTCGCGCTCGGCCCGGTAGCGGGCGAGGGCCTTCGTGATGATGATCTTCCGCATCGCCTGGCGCACGTCGGGCGTCAGCCCCTCGAAGACCAGGCGTCCCCAGTTGCCGATCTGCCAGACCTGCTGGCCGCCCCAGGTGACACCGCCGCCGCGCGTCCAGCGGATCAGCTCGAAAGGCCAGGTGTCGCCGTCCTGCGGCAGGCGGTCGTAGGCCAGCGCCCAGTCGAAGTTCATCGCTGTCGCGAAGCCGTTGCCGACGGGCTGGCTGGAGAGGGTCACATAGTCGTCCAGGTGGCGGTAGAAGGGGCCCGGCGAGTTCCAAGGCGGGATGTCGAGCTGGTCCTTCGGCTGATCGAAGAGCCACTGGTAGGGGGGGGCGCCCTCGCCGAGCGCCAGGTACATCTCGTACCCGCTGCCGCCGAGCGCGCCCGCGAGGACGTCGCGGAACTTCGAATCGACGCCCACGAAGAAGAGATGGATGCCGTACTCGTCGTAGCAGACGTGGAAGTAGGTCTCCTTGTCGGCCTCGACGGCGGCGTCGCCGACGTTGCGGCGGGCGGCCATCACGTCCGTGACGAGGAAGGCGGCCTCCTCCGCGCCGTAGGCCTGCTTGACATCGTGCCGGCCCGACTTGTCCCCGAGCAGGCCCGAGGAGAGCCAGGACCCGACGTCGCGCGGGGCGTTCTTGACGTAGCGCACGGCCGCGGTGTTGCGCGCGGGTTCGCGGAAGAGTGTCTGGCGGTACGCGTGCAGGGCGCGGGCCGCGTCGGTCTCGCCGACCGCGACGAGCAGCTTGGCGGCCCAGGCGAGGGCCGTCCCCTTCTGCGCGGGGTCGAGCTCCCGGACGGCGGCCTTCACGGCGGCCATGTCGACGGGCTGGCCCGGCTTCGCGTAGCGTGCGGCGACGATAGTGAAGCCTGCGGTGTCGACGGCGTTGAATACCTTCTTCGCCGTCAGGTCGGCCACGCAGGCGACGAGATCGGCCGGACGCCCGAGGTGGAGGTGGCAGAGCAGGCGGTTGCGGACGGCGTCGCGCCCGACCCAGACGTGGGCGGGGCGCGCGATGTTCTCGAAGCAGGCGAGGGCGGCCGCGTAGTCCTGTTGGTCGAGGAAGACCGCGCCCGTCTCGCGCAGGAGCGCGTTTTCGTTGGAGTAGGCGGCATGGTGACGGGCGAGGTCTTGCTTGACGCGCGGGAAATCGTCGGCCGCGAGGTCGACGCGCAGCAGTTGCACGGCGCCGAACCGGGCGGCATCCGGCTCTCCGGACTGCAGATACGATTCCGCGAGTGCGCGGGCCTCCGCGAAGTCCCCCTTGTGTCGGAGCGCCTCGATGAGTGCGGCGTCGAGGTCGCGCTGCTTGGACTTCATCGTCTCGTCCGCGAGCAGCTTCCGGCCCTCCGCGACCGTCGCCGCGTCCTGGCGCACGATCCGGCGTATCCCGGCGGCGGCATTGAAGGCATGCATCCGGTCGTTCACCGGGAGCGCGGAATCCTCATAGATCCGGGCATAGTCGGCGATGGCCGCGTCGAAGTCGCAGAGCCTCCTGCGGAGATCCGCCGATGCCGAGGCGATACGGCCGCGCTGTGCGGACGCCAGGCCGGGTGTCTTCGCGAAGTTGTCGAGACGGGCGCGCGCGGCGTCCACGTCGCCGTGCGCGAAGTAGAGCTCGGCGAGCTGTCCGACCAGGGTGATGCGGTGGTCGAGGTTCGTCATCGCGGGCTCGGCGAGGAGCGAGGCGACGAGGTTCGTGCCCTTGGCGAACCCCGTCCCGCTCGTTCCCCGATAGCACTTGTTCACGAGTTCCCGGGCGATTCCGACGCGCTTGGCATCGGAAAGCCCCCCGACGCGGATGGCGGCGAGGAAGTTGGACTCGACCCTGTCGGGCGCGCGGCCCCTGCTCCAGTAGATGTCGCCCTTGCGGTAGAGGGCGTCCGCCTGCTCGGCGGGCGTCGCGGCCAGGGCGATCGCCTCGTCGGCGGCCGTGACCGCTTCGTCGTACTGCTTCTGGTTGCGGAGGGTGTTGGCGGCGCCGTAGGCGGCGGCGAAGTTCTCGTAGGCGCCCTGCGCAAGAGCGGACACGAGGAGGAGGCACGTGAGGAGGAGTGTCGTGGATTTCATGGGTGTGTCTCCTGTCTTACTTCCGGTCGCCGACGAGGGCGGAGAGAATGCCGATGTGGCGGATCATCTCGGCGCGGGCGGCATCGAGTCCGCAGGACTCCTCGTCGAGGAGCGCGAGAAACTGCAAGGCCTTGCGGCCCGCGTAGTACTTGTCCGTGGCAGCCGTGCCGGCGGCGACGGCCCGGCTGGCGAGCTGCTGGAGGAGCGTCGCGTAGCGGATGTCGTCGATGCCCTCGCGGATCCCTTCCCAGGCGAGCGTGTCGATGAAGCCGTCCTTCGTCGCGTAGACGAGGTTCATGTTGCGGTAGAACCCGACGAGGTCGTTCCAGCCGCCGTCCTGGTAGCCGTAGTTGTACATCATGTCGTAGTCCTTCTTGTAGAGGTTGAGGCCATGCATGCGGCGCATGTAGTCGGGGTTCTCGGGGCCCGTGTGGGGACCGGCGTAGTTGCCGATCTTGCCCTTGATGCGGTGCATGAAGTCCGCCTCCCACTGGCGCGCGAAGCCGCCGCCGACGCGGAAATCGTCGTTGTACCCCGCGAAGTGGCGCCGGTCGCCGCCGTTGCACATCACCAGCATGCCGAGTTCGTGGACGGTGCGCCAGTTCGGGCGCGACTTCACGACACTGCCGTAGCCGGGCTCCTCGCCGCCCGCGGGGTAGATGCGCGTGTGCCCGAGGAGACGGCCGAATTCGCGCTTCGCCTGCTCCGCGACGTACCGGTTGGCGTAGTAGCGTTCGGTCGTGTCGCCGCCGCTGCAGCCGAAGGCCTCGAAGAAGGGGTCGAGCTTCATGCCGACCGACTTCGCCTGGGCGAACGCGGTCTCGACCCGCGGGAGCGAATCGCGGTCTGCATTCCACATGCCGAAGTAGAGCGGATAGCGGATGTTGTGGTCGTGCTGGTTGCGGAGGCGGGCGAGCTGTTTCGCGTCGGACTGCGCGCGGTCGTGGCCGTTGCCCCGGTAGTAGCCGTCGACGCCCGGCACGCAGTAGAGCATCGTGTAGAAGTCGGCCGCGGGGTCGTAGTAGGTCTTCGGATCCGGCAGGAGGTGGGGCAGGACGCGCAGGCGGACGGGGATCCCGCCGGCCGCCCGGCCGTCGAGGGCGAGGCGGAGGGCGCCCGTGTAGAGACCGGGTTTTGTGTCCTTATCGACGCGGATGGTGACCATGAACTGCTTGAACTGCCCCGCCTCGATCGTGACGGGCTGGAGCGTCTTCGCGTCGTTCACCGGCGCGCTGGCGGCATTGAGGCCCGGATCGATGGCCGCGGGCGCGGAGATCCAGACGTACTTCGATCCCCCCGGGAAATCGACACGGAGGTGGTTGGCCTTCGACCCGGTGTCGACCTTGACGAGGTTCTCGTCGTTGAGGAGCAGTTCCGGCACGAGCTTGAGGCCGACATCGCCGAAATACGAGTACCAGCCGTTGCCGTTCTGGTACCAGACCTTGACGAGCTT